>CAZTFV010000009.1:0-21858 GCA_964613075.1 uncultured Gammaproteobacteria bacterium
ATCTGTTATACTTAGGAGCATTATGCCGGCAATACAACGCAGTGAATTTGCTTTAGCGCTCAATCAAGTCGCGACAGAACGCGGTGTTGAGGTTGCCGTTGTTTTGGAAACAGTAAAAAATGCAATTTTGGCTGCGTATCGGAAGGACCATCCAGGGTCTGAGATTGAGGAATATACTGCAGAGCTTAATCCTAACACCGGTGAAACGCACATTCTGCATAATGGCAAGGACGTAACACCCCCTGGATTCGGTCGGATTGCTGCACAGACGGCAAAGCAAGTGATCCTTCAGAAAATCCGCGAAAAAGAAAAAGAAGCTATTTTGACTGATTATAAACTCCGCATCGGGACAGTTGTGAACGGTATGGTTTTGCGGTTTGCCGGAGCAAATGTGATTGTTGATATCGGTAAGACAGAGGCGGTTATGCCTCCATCCGAGCAGATTCCGAATGAGAAATACCGTCTCAATCAGCGATTGACTTTTCATTTGCTTGAGATACGGGAAGGTCTACGGGGGGAGGAGGTTATCGTATCCCGAGCAAGTAATGGGCTTTTGGAGGGGTTATTTAAGCGGGAAGTGCCTGAAGTGGCGCAGGGAAGCGTTCAAATAAAAGCGGTCGTTCGCGAACCGGGGAATAGATCCAAAGTTGCGGTTTTTTCCAATCAGCCGGGTATCGATCCTGTTGGGTCGTGTGTTGGGCAGAAAGGTGTTCGGATACAGGCTATTATTCAGGAGACAGGCGGGCTTGAGAAGATTGACATCATCCAGTATATGGAGGATCTAGAAAGCTATATTGCAAACGCTCTTTCTCCTGCCAAAAATGTACGTGTTGAGTTAAATGAAGAAGAAAAAGTGGCGCATGTTTTTGTGCCGCAAGATCAATTATCCCTCACAATTGGTTCAGGCGGACAGAATGTCCGTCTGGCTTCAAAATTAACCGGGTATCGGATAGAAGTTGAAGGTGAAGGGATAGAGGAAGAAGTAAAAGAGACACAGGGGACAAAAGAGCCAGAAGAGACAAAGGCGAAAGAGAATGACGTAGCAAAATCAGAGTCACCTAATGAGAAAAAGGATGAAAATTAAATCCGAATACCAAAATTCGAAATCCTAAATGGTTCGACAAGCTCACCATAAACACGTCTTATTGTTTACCCTGAGCGAAGTTCGAAGGGTTCCGAGCTTCGATCCATTCGACAAGCTCAGGATCGTCCTGAGTATATCGAAGGACGATATTCGAGTTTCGAATTTACGATATAATATATGGCCAACAAAAACGCAAACAAACAAACTGCAGAGCCTACATTCCCTCCGGTAGTTACCGTTTTGGGTCATGTTGACCACGGTAAGACAACGCTTCTTGATGCGATACGGAAATCCTCTATTGCAGAGCGGGAATTCGGTGGGATTACGCAGCGGATTGGTGCTTCCGCAGTTGAGATTGAGCACGAAGAAAAGCGGAGAAGCATTACTTTTATTGATACTCCGGGGCATGAGGCTTTTTCACAGATGCGATCTCGGGGTGCAAAGGTAGCTGATATCGGACTTTTGATTGTCTCGGCAGTTGATGGCGTTATGCCGCAGACGAAAGAGAGTATCGACGTCCTCAAGCAAGCAGCGATACCATTTATTGTTGTATTGACAAAAGCAGATCTTGACACTGCAATTCCTGATAAGGCGAAGAAGCAATTACTCAAGGAGGAAGTTCTGCTTGAAGGATACGGAGGGGATGTGCCGGTTATAGAGGTGTCGGCAAAGACAGGTCTTCATATTAAGGAACTCCTTGATCTTATTTTGCTCGTCTATGATTTGCGTCCTGTGGAGAATGTCTCTAAGAATAATCCGCTTGAAGCAATCGTGATTGAGTCAAGACTTGATCAAAAGATAGGCCCCAGGGCGACGGTAGTTATCAAGAACGGGAAACTTGCGGTCCGCGATATTGTGTCATCTGAGGCTGAGTCATGTAAAGTCCGGACAATTATCAATACAGAAGGCAAGCAGGTTGCGGAAGCAACAGTCGGGGATGCGGTTGAACTTTTGGGATTTTCGCAGATACCAAGTGTCGGAAGCAGGATCACAAAGGGTACGACTTTTAAGAAGCGTTCTGCAGCAGTTACTTTTGTTCCTCTTAAGCGAGAGCTGGTGTATCAGGGTAAGCTTGGGGATGAGCACGGCCTTGCAATTATTCTTTGTGCCGATACGCAGGGATCGCTTGAAGCAATCGTCTCTTCTCTGCCTTCGGATGTAAAAATCGTTTCCAAGAAGACAGGCGAGATAACTGAAGCTGATATATTGCTTGCGAAGTCAACCGGAGCGGTGGTTTTGGGCTTTAATACCAGAATCCGGCCCGAGGTGCAAAAATTAGCCATGACAGAGAAGGTTTTGGCCAGGAACTATCAGATCATCTATGAGATGCTTGACGAGATACGGGATGTGCTCGAAGGGAAGCGTCTGGCCAGTATTGAACAAGTTTTTGGTACAGCACAGATCCTCGCATCCTTTCCCTTTGAAAAAACAGTGGTTTTGGGAGTGAAGGTACTGGATGGGAGAATCGCACGCGGAGACAAGGTTCGGCTTGAGCGTAATGGTGAGACTATAGGGGTGGCTACGTTAGCCTCGCTTCGAAGCGGAAAAAACCCTATCTCAAAGATTGAGAAGGGTCACGAGGCCGGAGTGCTCTTGAACCCCTCACTTGACTTTCAGGCAGGAGATGTGCTAATATGCCATGGATAAATAATATAGGATATTATGGATAATCTAACATTGCAGCAAATTCGCGACACATTAGGTAAATCTGATAGGATTGCTATTGCAGTTGGCAGACAGGCAAATATCGATGATATGGCTGCCGCACTCTCCCTCTATCTTTCTCTGACGCAAATGAATAAAAAAGTCAGTATCGCTTCGGCAACTCAGCCGACTGTTGAGTTATCATCTCTTGTTGGTATCAATAAAGTAAAAGCGAAACTTGATGGCGATAGTGGCGATTTAGTAGTCTCTTTCCCTTATCGAGAAGGAGAAATTGAGAAAGTGTCTTATACAATCGATAACGGTTATCTTAACATCGTTGTAAAGGCCGGAGTACAGGGTCTTACCTTCCAAGAAGCAGACATCAGATTCACGCGTGGCGGCGGAGCGCCGACTGTTCTTTTTGTCATCGGAACACCTCGCCTTTCTGATTTAGGAACGCTTTTTGATCCGGAAGCGCTGAAAAATACGACAATAATTAATATTGACAATAAGACTGATAATCAGGGCTACGGGGATGTGGTACTTGTCTCACCGGCAGCATCATCTGTCAGTGAGTTAACTGCAAATCTCCTTTCGTATTTGGCTGCTGATATTGATGTAGATATTGCGCAAAATCTTTTAAGTGGAATTTCTTTTGCAACTGAAAATTTTCAAAGCCAGACAACCAGTGCGACGGCTTTTGAGATGGCAGGATTTTTGCTGAAACGGGGAGCAATGCGCAGCAGCGTAGCCGGCAGACCAGCTCCATTCAAGCGCAATGAGGATAGGATATCAACCTTTATGCCTGAGGTGATGAAGTCATCGCCTGTTCAGACCAATAGACCGCCGCTTCAGTCAGTTAAGCAACCACAGACTGCTGCTCGGGCAAAAACACCGCCATCTGATTGGTTGGCTCCGAGGGTGTATAAAGGATCAGATAAGCTCGAGTAAGAGTACCACGAGCAATTATTGTTCGAGCGAATGAAATGAGTCGAGAACTAAACCACCATTGACACTACATAATTCTTCTTGAAATACTGAATATATGGATAATCAAACAAATACATCTTCTTCAAATGACACACAGCCTGTTGTTTCGGCGAATCAAACTGCAAACGTGCCGTCACAGAGATCATCAAAAGGGCGTTTGGTATTATTTGGTTTATTAGCACTTTTCGTTGTTGGTGCAGCGTCTGCCGGAGCGTATATGCTTGGTGCGAAAAATAATCAACCAGCACAGCCCCAGGCTTCCCCCACGCCTTCTCAACCAACCATAACTCCTGACCCAATCTCTGAGTGGAAGACATATGCAAACAAAAAATATGGTTATTCTTTCAAGTATCCTTTAGATAGTACATTTCCTAAATTAGAAGATAACTATGCTCATCCAGATTATCTGGGGTCTACTGTAGTTGATTTTCCCGTCGAGTCTTTTAAAACGAAACCGTTTGTTAATGTTTCTGTTTGGGATGATATAAATATGTCTCTTGCTAATGTTCAACAATTCAAGAATTACTGCAATAAATTACTCTCTCGTTTACCAGAGAGAGAAATAGCTAATCCTATATGTTCTTCTGACTCCAACTATGAATCAGTAACGCTCAATGATTATAAGGCATATAAAATAAGAGGAGGTCAAGACAATACGCTTATTGAGCGTTATTTTATCCCTTTTAATTCGTATGTTTACGAAATAAGAATTCCTGTCTCTGTTCTTTATGACGAAAAAAACAGCTATAAAATAGAGGAGGTATCTCGCGCGATTCTCTCGACTTTCAAATTTACTCAGTAAACTCCTGGTACTTGTGGTATCGAGGGGAGTTTTGATATAATACATTCCATTATGCCGCTTAGTACGACACAAAAACAAGAGATTATTAAACAATTTCAAACAGGAGACGGTGATACCGGAAGCCCTGAAGTGCAGATTGCGCTTCTGACAAATAGAATCGGTCGATTAGCCGATCATCTCAAGGAACATATGCACGATGTACACAGCAGACGGGGATTATTGTCGATGATTGCAAAGAGACGACGGCTTATTAACTTCCTCAAAAAAGTTGATACTGCTCGTTCCTCAGGTATTGCAAAGAAGATAGGACTTAAAGATTAATGACCTCCTTCGTTCGCCAGTTGGCGAACTACGGAAGGTCAATGCACCGAAGCATGATAATTATTACTTCTAATAAACTAAGAATGAGAAAGGATATAGTAAGCTCTCCTATAGGTAGAGTACTTGCGTAGGTGCATGGATAAGAAAACCTCAGTTGACGTAGAATTTGCAGGAAAAACACTCACATTTGAGACGGGACAACTTGCTCCACAGGCTACTACCTCAATTTTGGCAAGACTTGGTGATACTATGGTGCTTGCGACTGTGGTAGAAGGAAATGTTCGTGAGGATCTTGGATATTTCCCATTGACCGTTGAGTACGTCGAGCGGCTCTATGCCGGGGGACGGATAAAAGGTAGTCGGTGGGTAAAGCGAGAAGGCAGACCGTCGGATGATGCAATTTTAATTGGCCGGTTGATTGATCGATCTATTCGGCCGCTTTTCCCCAAAGAGTATAAAAAAGAAGTACAGGTTGCTGTTACAGTTCTTTCGGTTGATGGGGAAAATGAACCGGATATTTTGGCAATTAATGCCGTATCGGCAGCCCTAGCGCTCTCTCGTATTCCATGGAATGGCCCGATTGGCGCTATCAGGGTAGGACACGTAAAAAACCTAGAAGCAAATACCGGCGAGTTTATATTGAACCCGACCACGGCTCAAAGCGCAACTTCGAAGCTTGATGTGGTTGTTTCTCAAACTAAAGATAAAACACATATGATCGAAGCAGGAGCAAAGCAAGCTTCAGACAGTGTTTTTACCGAAGCAGTCAGTAAAGCACATGCAGAGACGCAGAATATGATAGCTGCAATTGAGGATCTGGCTAAAAAACACGGTCAGAAAAAGACCACTGTTATCCCAAATACCAAAGTAGCCGAAATTGCCGCTATCATAGAAAAGTCATATAAGGAGGAGATTGCATCACTCATCGTCAATTCTGCCAATAAAGAGTCAGGCGGATCAGAACGAGATGATCTGATCAGCAAAATTTTTGATCAAGAGAAAATGGCTGATCCAACCGCTGAGATCGATAAAAAGATTATCGCCCAGGCGGTGGAGTATGTTATGTATAAACAAATTCGCTCTGCGGCGGTGAATAAAAAGCAGCGGCCGGATGGACGAAAGATTGATGAAATACGCCCGCTTGCCGCACAGGTTGGTGTCCTTCCTAGAACTCACGGATCAGCGATTTTTCAACGCGGTTTGACACAAGCCCTAACAGTCGTAACGCTCGGGTCACCCAGACTTGAGCAGCTTATTGAATCGGCAGAAGGTGAGGAGTCAAAGCGCTATATTCATCACTATTCAATGCCGCCCTACTCTGTCGGTGAGACAGGTCGATTCGGCACGCCGTCGCGGCGTGAGATAGGACACGGAGCGCTAGCAGAGCGGGCATTAGAACCGGTTATCCCTTCAAAAGAGAAATTCCCTTACACTATTCGCGTTGTTTCCGAGACTTTGTCTTCTAATGGTTCAACCTCTATGGCCTCAACCTGTGGTTCAACCTTGGCTCTGATGGATGCGGGTGTGCCGATTGAGAAGCCTGTTGCTGGTATTTCAATCGGTATGATGTCCCTTCCTACGTCAGGGCAAGCTGAAGGCGAGAAGTATGTTTTATTAACTGACATTATCGGGCTTGAGGACTTCTCAGGTGATATGGACTTTAAAGTAGCAGGTACTGATGCTGGTATTACGGCAGTACAGCTTGATGTGAAGATTCCAGGACTTACAGATGAACAAGTTGCAGAAATTGTAGAGCGCGCACGAGTAGCTAGGATGTTTATTTTAGAAAAAATGCTTTTAACGCTTCCTCAATCACGCACTGATGTGTCAGAGTACGCGCCAAAGATTGAGCTTATTCAAATCCCTGTTGATAAGATAGGTGAAGTAATAGGCCCAGGAGGTAGAATTATTAAAAATATTATTGCTACAACCGGTGCAACGGTTGATGTTGAGGATGATGGTACAGTTTCAGTGTCTGGAACTGATGATGAGGCCGTACAGAAAGCAGCTGAATGGGTGCGTGGTATTGTCCGAGAAGTTGTGCCGGGGGAAGAATTTGAGGGGCAGGTTAAGCGAATTTTGCCTTTTGGCGCGTTCGTAGAATTCTTGCCCGGAAAAGAGGGTATGGTACACGTTTCTAAAATGGCAAAAGGATTTGTGAAGAGCCCGGATGAGGTGGTAAAGATAGGGGATACAGTAAAGGTACGAGTTTTGGAGATTGATGAGCAGGGACGCGTCAATCTTTCAATGTTATTTGGCGAAGATGCGAAAGATGAAGGCGGACGACGCGAGGGCGGAGCATCTGATATGAATCAAGGACTACGAGCTGATAGACGCGACTTTCGTGCTGGTTCTGGCAGACCTCCCTATCGTTCTGGTGGGGGATTTCGTGGTGGTTACCGCGGAAACGAAAGAAATGATCGTGGCGGAGACCGTGATACAGGTGAACGAAAGCATCCATTAGCAAGACAATTTGAGAGAGAAAGACAATCACAGCGTTCTTCAGCTGGCCGCAAACGCTTCGGAAGATAAATTCCTCTTGTATTTTTTTCTAAATCCTCTCACGATTTAATACCTGTGGTATGATATATACACATGGATCCTGCCCAGATAGCTGACGAAAACGGCTTAAATAAGCCGATAGATACTTCCCCACTGCAAAATGGTGGCGCTTCTTCCCCGCCCCCTTCGGTAGTACCTGACCAGGGAAAATCAAATGACCAGATCCGAAAGCTTGGCGAGCGTGTTGAGAAAGCACAAATTCCTGAGGACCTTCGACAACTTCTTATCGAGCGGATATCGCGTCTTGCTTTGCTTCGTTCAAGCGCCGGGTTTATGAGTGCTAATTATATCCTTGAGTATGAGAATGCCTCAACGTATATTAATTGGGTACTTCGTTTGCCGTGGAACTCCATGACACAGGATATTTTGGATCTGGTTAAGGCAAGAGTGGTGCTTGATAAAAATCATTACGGGCTTGAGATTGTAAAGACGCGGATTCTTGAATACATGGCGACGATTATTTTGAATCTGCGTAATAAAACAATAGAACAAATCCAGCATGCGCCGATTCTCTGTCTTGTGGGACTTGCCGGTACGGGAAAGACTACTCTTGCCTACTCCATTGCCGAAGCATTAGGGAAAAAATTTGAGCGAATTCCTTTCGGAGGAATGGCTGATTCCCGTGCTCTTCGAGGACAGTCACGAGCCTTTCCCGATGCCGAGCCGGGACTGGTTATAAAAAAACTGGTGGATGCACAAGCGAAAAACTGCGTTATTCTCCTTGATGAGTTGGATCGCGTGACTGATGCGGCACGGGGTGATATTATGGGAGTTCTGCTTGAGTTATTGGATTCTGGGCAGAATAAGGCATTTACCGATCATTATATTGATTATCCGTTTGATTTATCAAACGTACTCTTTATTGCAACGGGTAATAATACGACCAATATTTCAACTGCAGTTCTTGACAGGTTGGAGATTATTCAGATGCCGTCCTACACGGATCAGGAAAAGACTGTTATTGCCAAGAACTACTTATTTCAGCGAGTGCGTCAGCAGACAGGGCTTACGCAGCAGCAACTGGTGATTGCTGATGATGTCTGGGCTGGTATTATCAGGCCACTCGGGTTTGATTCTGGTATCAGGTCGCTTCAGAGAACGATTGAGGGAATTTGCCGCAAAGCCGCGCGTATCATCGTTGAGGGGAAAGCGCAGACTGTACAAATAACAAATGCCAATGTTAAAGACTTCCTGCCTCATTGGTAGAAAGGTAAGTATTAGACATTTTATTGACCACATCGTATACTACAAATAATTAGATGGATCAAACTATTTCCTCGCAATCTGCAAAAAGTGGCAATACAGTTTCTTTCCTTCCGCTGGGTGGCATGGGTGAGGTCACTAAAAATATGTATCTTTATGAATACTCGCCTCGCGGCGAAGCGGGCCAGAATGAGATACTTGTTGTTGATTGCGGAATAGGATTTGCCGATGAGGCGATGCTCGGTGTTGACTTACTTCTTCCTGATATTTCCTATCTTTTAGATGTGATAAGATCCGGTAAAAAAAAGATCGTCGGTATGCTCCTCACGCACGGGCATGAGGATCATATTGGTGCATTGCCTTTCATTCTACCGCAATTGCCTCCCTTTCCTATTTTTGCTTCACCGTTGACGGCTGCTTTGGCGAATGAGAAGCTGAAAGAGTTTCAGGTCAGATCGACAGTACAGGCGATACAATTTGATGGTCAGGAGAGACGCCTTGGGAGTTTTGCTTTTTCTCTGGTACGCATCACTCATTCGGTACCGGATAGTGCAAATATTTTTATAAAAACCTCTGTTGGTAATTTTTACCACGCGAGTGATTTTAAATTTGATTTGAATCCATCCGATGGGAAAAAGAGTGATTATTGGGGTATTACCAAGGCAGGTCAGCAGGGGATTTTGGGGTTGATGTCTGATTCCCTGGGTGCGGAGCGGGGTGGTTTTACACCGTCTGAGGAATTTCTTGGACAGCGATTTGAGCGGGCGCTTCGGGAGACGAGCGGGAAATTTATCATGACGACCTACTCCTCAAATCTTTCCCGGCTTAGTCAAGCGATTCAAGCGGCTGAGAAATTGGGCAGAAAGGTCTGTTTTGTCGGCCGGTCTCTGGTAAAAGCGAAAACCATCGGTCAGAGGATGGGGTATATCCAAATGAAGCCGGGTACTGAGGTCCCGCTTGAGAAGCTTGGAAAGTATGAAGATAATCAGCTGGTTTTGCTGGTTGCGGGCAGCCAGGGGCAGGAGAATTCAGCAATGAGCAGAATCGCAAATGGCGATCATCACGAAATTACGCTGACGAATAAGGATACTGTAGTTTTTTCTTCCGATACGATCCCCGGCAATGAGATAACGGTTAATGCGCTCCTTGATACTTTGGCGAAAAAGGGAGCGCGGATACTTCACTCGGATATTACTGATGAGTATCATGTTTCGGGTCATGGATCGGAGGGGGATATCATGCTCATGATGTCTCTTATTAATCCGAAATTTTTGGTACCTATCAGCGGTACGTACACGCAGTTGGCGGCGTATAAAATGTTGGCAAAGCGAATGTACGGACGGGATAAGACTGTCTTTATTGTCGAGAACGGACAGGAGTTGGTTTTCTCAGCAAATAGCGTATCGTGGGGTCGAAAAATAGAGCTTCGGACGGTGTACGTAGATCAGGTATCAGGTGAGGAGATTGAGAGCTTTGTATTGCGCGATCGGGAGCAACTCGCTTCGGCGGGAATCGTTATTCTAATGGTTGAAGTAGCAGCGGCAAACGGGCAGTTGGTGAATGCGCCTGAGATAGTTACAAGAGGTTTTTCTCCATCGGATGCGGCAGTGATAGGACAATCATTAGCAAAAGAAGTTGCGTCGACGCTTGCGGTGCATAAAGAGAGAGTGACCAATTGGGTCCATGTGAGAAAGCAAATTGAAGCGGCGGTAAATCGTCATATACTGAAAGTATTGCGGCGTCGGCCTCTTGTCCTTCCTGTCGTCATTGAAGTGTAGAGAAGGCAAGGCATTTGTGCTATTATCGTAGATCTCCTATAATAAAAATATGCCGTTTCTAAAACGAAAAACTGCCCGAAGACGCGGATATAGGATAAAGCTCAGGAAAAAAACAATTTACACTCTTTTTGGCCTTGGATTCATTCTTGTTGGGGTTTTGCTGTTATTGTCTTACAGTAAAAGCGGAGACTCGATGGTTGTGCTTAATAATCTTCTTGATACCAGATTTGCTGGCGCTGGCTTCCTTGCGCCATCTGTTTTTATCTTTTTCGGTCTTTACTTTTTACGTCTTAAACTGCCTGTTTCGCAGCCAAATGTTGCGATAGGCTTTTTACTTTTTTTTGTTTCGCTTCTTGGCGTTACTAAGAGCGGATCAATCGGTAGTGAGATTTTTCGTATCCTTGAGGAAATCCTATCGACTGTCGGCGCGGATTTGGTTTTTATCGCAGGATTGGTGGTTGGGAATATCGTCTTTTTTGACACATCAATTGATGAAATTTTTCAGGCACTTTCTTTTATCGGAAAGAATATATATCGGTTATTACCAATTGGGCTTTTTTCAGGGTTTAAGAAAGCCGGAGAAAAGTCATTGCTTGATCGGAGCAAGCCAATAACGATAAAGGGAGCCAATAAGGATTCCGCTTTGACTCATGGCGCTTTCCCTCTTTCCCTCAATAAAAAAGAGCCGGAGTTGTTATCAGAGAAATTAGTGAAGAACGTCCTGTCCGGTTCGGGAGGAGGCATATGGGAGTATCCGCCGCTTTCGTTACTGACTGATGTACCAGGAGCAAAAGCAGATAGGGGTGATATTAATAAAATCGCATCGGTTATTGAGAAAACATTACAGAGCTTTGGAGTTGAAGCTCGCGTGGCTGAGGTGAATTTGGGTCCAGCAGTCACACAGTATGCGCTTGAGATTGCGCTTGGAACGAAGGTATCAAAAATCACCTCTCTGGCAAATGATTTGGCTCTGGCAACTGAGGCGCCGACGGGACAGATCAGAATTGAGGCGCCTATTCCGGGACGAAATTTGGTTGGTATTGAAATTCCCAACCGATCGCTTGAGATTGTTACCCTTCGGACAATGCTTGCCTCAACAGTCATGCAGAGAGGCAAGTCAAAACTTACCGTTTCTTTAGGGCTTGACGTTTCTGGCAATCCGGTGGTTACAGATATCGGCAAGATGCCGCATGTTCTTGTTGCAGGTACAACGGGTTCAGGAAAATCTGTCCTTATTAATTCATTTATTTCAACACTCCTTTTTCGTGCATCTCCGTCTGAGGTGAAGCTTATTTTGGTTGATCCGAAACGAGTTGAATTCACGTCTTATAACGGCATCCCCCATCTTCTGACGCCTGTGATTGTGGAGCCTGAGAAGATTCTTTCTGCTTTGAAATGGGCAATGGGTGAGATGGACCGGCGGTATAAACTGTTTTCCGAGCGCAATGTCCGAAATATCGAAGGGTATAATGAGCTGTCGGGCTTTCAGGCGTTGCCATATATTGTTATTATTGTTGATGAGCTTGCGGATCTTATGATATTTGCTCCGGTTGAAGTTGAAGACTCGATTGCCAGACTTGCCCAGATGGCTCGTGCAACCGGTATCCATTTGGTCATTGCGACACAGCGGCCTTCCGTCAATATTATTACCGGCTTGATCAAGGCTAATATTCCGGCTCGTATTGCTTTTAACGTGTCATCGATGATTGACTCCCGGGTCATATTGGACTCACCCGGTGCGGAGAAGCTTTTGGGGCGGGGCGATATGCTCTATATCCCGCCTGATCAGGCAAAGCCGACACGTATTCAAGGCGCGTATGTCTCGGAAAAAGAAGTACGGCGACTGGTTGAGTATCTGAAAGCCAAGAATATTCCGATTGAGTATACCGAGGAGATTTTGTCTCAGCCTCTGCCACTTAAGAGAGGCAGCGGGACGGCAGCGGTCGGGGGCGATGGCCGCGATCCGATGTTTGAGGAAGTGGTTCGACTGGTATGTCAATTTGATACGGCTTCAGCGTCATTTTTGCAACGAAAGATGTCCATTGGCTACTCGCGAGCTGCCCGTATACTTGACCAGTTGGAAGAAGCAGGTATTGTCGGTCATGCGGAGGGCTCAAAACCAAGAGAAGTGTTGGTGAGAAATGCTGAGGAGTATTTGAGCAGTTTACAGCAGCAATAACAATTTGATGCTAGAGAGTAGAAACTCGAAGTTAGAATTTGAAGTTTGAAAATAGAAGATGGAATATTTATTTTCTATATCCTCTACCTTCTAGCTTCAAGATCTATCATCTATTTTCAATCATCTATCGTCAAAATACTTTTATGGTTCGTATTGGCCAAAAATTGCGTGAGACGCGGATTAAAAAAGGATTATCGCTTGAGGATGTAGCATCGGCTACGAAGATAAAAGCGAATTTTCTTTCTGCAATTGAGCGGGGCGAGTACCATAAGCTTCCATCAAGTGCCTATGCGCAAGGATTTGTCAGTAATTATGCTTCTTACCTTGATCTTCCCAAACGAGAGTCCTTAGCCCTTTTTCGTAGAGAATTCAGTGAAGAGCGGGAGCTGAGGGTTTTACCAGAAGGTTTTACAAAATCGGATGCACTTTCAGCCAAACGGATTCGTGTCCATCAGACACTTTTTATCGTTGCCGCATTTTTTCTTATTTTCTTCGCGTACCTTCTTTTTCAGTACCGGTATGCTTTTATCAATCCCCCGCTTGAAATTACCTCTCCAAAGGATGGGAGTGTTGTGAGCGGTAGCGATATAACCGTTAGTGGCAAGACTGATCCAAATGCGACAGTTCTTGTCAATAATGATGCTGTTGTCGTTGGGGGCAAAGGAGAATTTATAAAAAAAATTACCGCATTTTCCGGAAAGACCATCATAATTATTACAGCAAAAAACAGATTGAATAGAGAAACAACTGTTGAGCGAAAAGTTGAGGTGAAATGATACTGTTCCTTACAGATCTATTCCTTGACAGGCAAACGGCTGTTTGGGTAAGCTATCACTATGATAGACGTCGTTCAGATGATTCTCCTTGCTATTATTGTTGTTGTGGCAATTGTTGTTGTGATACTCGGCATACAAGTATTTTATATCTTGCGGGAGGTGAGAAAGACAGTCCAAAAAGCAAATAGAGTATTGGATAATACAAATGCTATTACGGATAGCCTTTCGCAGCCACTCTCAGCGCTTTCCAGTGTGGTTGGCGGCTTTACGGCAGGCAGCGTTATTTCAAAAATTGTTCGGATAGGATTGAGAGCAGTCAGCGGAGATAAAAAACAAAATAGAAAGGAAGAAGATGGAGAATAATGAGCATCGGCATCATAATAATTCCTTTGGAACAGCCTTTTTTTTGGGTTTTCTCTTGGGCGCTAGTATTGTCCTCCTTCTTGCGACAAAAACGGGCAGACGACTGTTAGAAGCATTTTCTGAGGAAGGATTGGATAATATCTCTGATATAAAAAAGCATTTTCGTACTGCGGTGAATGAATTTACGGCAGAGGATAATACAGAAGAAGAGCCCAAAGCTGTTACGCGAATACACGTTGACGAGGAGGAGTCTGAGGGACATGCCAAGAAATCCCCAAGTGTCCGCCGTTTCTTCAGGGGGACTCCAAAAAAGAGTTAAGTTTTGTATGTGTAACCAGTTTATAATCCATATTTTTTGATGTTGGCGTTGTGTTGGTCAATGGTTCTTGCGTATCTGTTTATACCTGACTTGTCGGTAATGTAATACAGATAATCGGTATCCGTAGGATTGGCTGCTGCTTGCAGTGTACTCAGCCCAGGATTTGCAATTGGGCCTGGTGGTAAGCTTGGCTGAAGATAGGTATTATACTCAGATTTAACCGATTTATATTCTGAAGCGCTTACGGGTGCCCACCAGTTGTTTCCTATTTTGCCTTTGGCATACTGAATCGTTGCATCAACCTGTAGAGCCATTCCAAGACCAAGGCGATTGTGCATAACAGATGAGACAAGAGGTCGATCCTGCGCATGTTTTGCTTCTCTTTCTACCATCGAGGCAAGAATGACGATTTTCTCCTGTGTTAAGCCCGAATTGTTGGCGATTTCTTTATATTTTTGATCAAAGTTGTTGCGCATGGTTGAGATGATAAGGTTGACAGTTGATTCTTTGGGAAAAAGGTATGTGTCCGGAAAGAGATATCCCTCATTTTCCGCTAATTTTTCCCTCCATGACTCATTATAAGAGGGAAGATTGTCTTTGAGAATGTCGGCGACTTCTTCGGCTCGTTTCCCCTCAGGAATAGTTACCCAGACATCCTGCGTTCCGACAGTAAGGTTTTTGGCAATTTGTTCAGCAGATTGTGAAGGCGAGAGACGGTAGGATCCTGCCTGGATATTTTTTTCAATGCCCAGTTGTTTTACCAAAAGGAAAAATACAACTGGGTCTTTGATGAAGCCTTCATTTTTCAGATTATTTGCGATACTTCTGACACCCTCTCCTTTTTGAATGACGAACATTTTGCTTGTTTTATTTTTCGGGTTAACAGGAGATATGCCGTTTCCCCACCAGAGGGTTAAAGCGGACAGAAGAAGCAGAAAGACTACAATAGCTGTTGTGAGTCGTTTCATAAATATTGTTATTAGTAATATAACATTACAGGGAAGTGGACGGTTGACTCTTTGGCTTCTTTGAGCGCGAAGCGCGTTTGCGTATACAGCGTATACAGTACATCGCCTTTCTCTACTTTCTCGCCGATTTTTTTTGAGAGAAAGATGCCGGCTTTTTTTTCTTTCGGCGCACCCAGTATTTTGGTCAGGATAGTCACGTTTTTGCTGTGAATTTTTCGGACAGTACCTTTCTTTTTGGCAATAATCTGACAACTGAAGCGGCCGGGTTTTAGGTCTTCACTGTCGATATTCGGATTACCTCCCTGGGCTTTTATTATCTCCTGCATTTTTTCCCAGGCTTGTCCCTCATGGAGTAGTGAGGTCGTCCAGCCCATTGCATTCCCGTAGTTTTTTTTGACACTATCGCGAAGCGTTTTGGGAGAATCTTTTAAGCAAAGCTCAAGCAGATTGCCGGCGAGGTGGAGGCTTCGAATTTCAAGGTCAAGTGGGCGATTTTTCTTTTGTTGCAGCACCCGTATTGCCTCGCGTGTTTCAAGGACGGGTCCGATGCCACGGCCGAAAGGCTCATCGGTCTTATGAATAAGCGGTTTGAGTTTTATATGAAATCTTTCGGCAAGGTACAAAAACTTTTTTCCCAGGAGCTCCGCGTCTTTTAGTGTATGCACTTTTACTGTTTCACCGTAGGGGATATCGATAACGACATGATTTGAACCAAAGGCGATTTTTTTGGCCATGATCGAGACGAGAATTTTGTCAAAGCTTTCAAACAGTAATGGCTCTTCGACTTTGATGATAATGTCATCGGCTGGCGCGATATTGACGCTGCCTCCCCAAACAATGCACCCGCCGGTTTTTTTAACAATTTCATAAATTTTATCTTTTGAGAAATCAACAGGGGCAAGTACTTCCATATCATCAGCAGTGCCTCCCGGGGTAGTGATGGCGCGGCTTGATGATTTGGGGATCGTATAACCTGCCGCTGCTATAATTGGTACGATGATAAGTGTTGTCCTTGTGCCGGGGAGACCTCCGATTGAATGCTTGTCGGCAACAATGCCTTTGAACTTGAGGCGTTCGCCTGTCTCAACCATTGCACGGGTTAAATAGTAGAGTTCTTGGTCGGTAAAGCCTTTTGAATATCCTGACGCGGCAAAGTATGTGGTCAGTACATCGCCGAAGCGCTTATTGGCGATGTCGTCCATAATTGCGTAGACTTCTTTATAGGATAACTTCTGGCCTGTTAATTTTTTTCTGATTGCATCAAGCGATAGCGTATCTTTATGTACCAACTAGAATCCTCCTTTTACCTGTTCGATTGCGAGCCTGATAATCGTTTTTATAAAGTTAAGAATAAAATAAAAAAAGCCGTTAATAATACGGTAAATTGTTGGCCAGATCTTTTTTAAGATAACAACGATAGGGTTAGGTTGCTCCATAATTTTCTTTTGATGCTAGACGCTAGAAACTGGATGTTAGAACTTGACATTAGAGAATAGAGGGTAGATTCTGTCTTCTAATTTCCAACTTCAAGATACGTTCATGAAACTGAACGTATCAAGATCCAGCTTCAAATATCAAGCGTCTAGTCTCAATTTTATCTATAGTTTCTCCAATCTCGCCTTTATCACTAGTCTCTGCCAGACAGTTCCGGGTGGAGTACACGTGATTACTGTCAGATAGCTGTCGTCGTACTCTTGCATCAACGGCGATGTGTCAGTCGGAACGACAACTCTTATAGTAACGATTTTGTACGTATACGAAATGTTTCCTATATCTGCGATAATCTCATCGCCAATTTTGAGAGTATGGGCATTTGCAAAGATCGTTTTGTAATTATTGGGATTAAATAGTTGTGGCAGGGTTGAGTGTCCGAATATTACCGCATTGCCTTTATCAGGAGGAACAGCAGTACCACCGTAATTTATCAGATGTTCATCAACGTTGTAATCAAGCGTTGAGACGAGCGCATTCCGCACGCTGATTTTGGGGATGCTTAGTGTATAGAGGGGAATTTTTGCCGAAGTTTGCGTTCCTTTGTAGGTCGGGAACCAATTTTGTGCGTCTGAATAATCTACACCGCGTAGTGAATCAACTGTTGCAGCAATGAGGCTTTGCATGTTTGCCTTATTAAGAACTGTAGTCTTTGGAACAGGTGCGGTAAAGCCCGCTGATGCGTATACCGGCTGGAAGTAGACTTTCCAGGATATGAGCGGAAAGAAGAAATAGAGCAAGAAAAGCATTCCAAATACTGACATCGCAAGTCCGAGGTAGCGGATTGCTTTGCGCACCATGCGGCTGTTATTTTTTTTGTAATAGTACTTATTCATTGCTGTGGATAACTATTTTTATGTTTTTACTTATCCTCGGCAGAATTTGCGGGAGGACGGGAATAGGCGGCATGAGCGTAATATCGACATTGTCAACCTGAGGCAGCTTTGTCAGTAATTCCTCTGCTTCTATAAACGATTTGCCGGTCAGTTCTTCTTGCAGAGAAGACGTATCGAGTTTTGGCATCAGACCGCCGGTGATTTTTACCTTAGCTTCGATTTCCTTTTCATCCTTTTGCTTTACATCGCTTAGCGTATTGGTAATGCCATTCTGCGAAACGTTTCCTTCATTAGTGAAGCGGTTTTTGACGACTGATGCTGAATACTCTTGCAGATCGCTTTTGGCATAGGTGAAGTATGTAAAACTGACTGTTGCAGAAAGCGTTACGGATTTTGCCTCTTTCCCCTCTTCTTTATCAAATTTTTTCTTTGCCAGCGTCACGTCACTGAAGACCGGCAGAATTTCTTCATCTCCCGATATTTTTTTGCCTATTTCTTCCTTTGCTTTTCCCTGAAGGGATTTTGGTAGTTCTTCTTCTAATTTAGCAACATCTTTTTTTGAGACGACGGTTACCTCTTTTTTCGAACCGCCTGAGAATGCATTTTCGTTTTTGGCAGCAAGGGAGCTATTGCCTCCGACAGTGAATTTTGTATTGGAGGGCAAGTTGTATTCTTTTCCGATTTTACTTGCGGTGACGGCAACTTGTGCCGTACCTGATTTTATACCGCTAAAGATATCACCGGAGGCTGAACCTATCGTAACATCTTTATCAAGTGTGAACTCAAGATTATTGGATGAGGTAATTTTTGTTCCTTCGGAAAGGGTTTTTTTACTATCAGAACTATTAAATAGTGTAACTGTCCCTTTGGCTTTATCGCCTATCTCTTTCTTACCTGTTGTCTGTGTTGTGACTTTACCGGACAGATCGACTGCTATGCTTTTAGCGCTTAAGGTATTTTGCGCAAAATCGTTATCTGAGGTAAGAGAAAAGGTAATGGTTTCTTCCTCTGAGATAGGTTTTGGCGTAACATCAAGTGTCACTGTAGCACGAAGCTGGAAGACGTATAGGAGAATAAGCCCGACAATAAGTAGAATTACTGCCGGAACAATAAGCATGAGTTTTCCGCCCCGACCGATGAGTCCTCCGGATGCGCGAATTCCTTGCATAGTCATAGACGCGAGTGTTCCTGCTATCATGCTTATGATACCTGTTCCAGAAAATCTTTTTCCTTGTCTATTCTTTTCCACCCGACTTCTTTGGGGTGGTGAGTGATCAACGCTTTCTTCCAGCGGTTCCGGCTCACGCCGCGTCAAACGCGGCTCACGCAGATTGTCGTGCTCATTCATCGCAATTGCGTGGGTTGCTTCATGGTCCAGGTGAGCTTTATGGGAGATGATTTTATGCGCTGCAGGTTTTTCTTCATGTTCCACTTCTCTTTTTTCTTCCGCTGGCTCCATTTCCTCCTTTCCACCTTGTGAGATATCTTCATCGACTACAAATCCGAAACTGGCAGCATCTGCGCCAGCCGTGGCGATTTTTAGCGGTTTTACTACCTCTTCTTTCCCATCCTCCTCTACTTTTCTAGCCTTTGTTTCCTCCTTGCCCGCCACAACTTTCTTGTCATCCGTAGCCCTTCGGGTCTGAGTTCTTCGAGTCCGAGCCTCAGAGTCGAGGACCTCAGGGTCGAAGACTTCAGCGGAGGATGGAGCGTCGGAGGGTACCCTCCCTTTTTTATCCACAAACGTTTTTATTTCCATAGCGGTTTTGTCAACTTCGCTGCCTAGGACAGCAAAACCCATTTGTTCGGCTGCGCCAAATACAACCGCGCGATGGTCAAACCCTGGAGGGAGCACTGATATCTGCGGCACATGGAGGAATGGTAAGCTTTTACTCCACTGGTGCGAAATAAAATCCTGCGCAAGCTCCTCACTCTTTCCGTTAAAAATGATAAGACGCGACGGCAGCACTTCAACATCGGTAAAATGTTTGAGTACGGTATCCACGGTTGTCACCGGAGAATCGTCAATCAGGTCGGTTATTTTGGTTTCGATAACACGTCCTGCACGAACTAGTGATATTGAGACGGATTTTCTGCCGATCTGGACGAGGAGGGCTGAGATCGGAGCCCCTTCCTCCTCCTGCATAAGGTGAGTGATTGCTTCGGATATAACGAGAAAACCGATAGGAGTAAGACTTAAGGCATCGCAAACCTTTTTCAGCGTAGCGAGGTATTCCTTTCTAATTTTTTTTTCCTCAACCCACTCGTCTTTTACCCCGAAGACTGTCTTATGAGTTTCAACATCGGCAGGAAGGGTCTCCTCTGCACGGCTTATGGTTTTGTCTAATACATCGAGCCATTCATCAAGCGGCGCTTCCTGCAAACGGGTTTGGAAATACTCTTCATGCTGTCCGACGACTGCTATTTTTCCTTGTAACTCGCGGAAAACCACGGCCGTTACTTTTTCATCTCTTAAGAGAAGCGCAAGCAGGTACTCTGGTTTTTCTTTCTTTCCTAAAATTTGCGGAATAGGTAGCTTCATAAGACGTGCAATTGTTAAATTGCTACATTGCTTCATTGTTGAGAACATAGCTGATTTATCCTAACAATGTAACAATATAACAATGAAACAATTATTGTTTTTAGTTCTCGACAAGCTCGAACAATAAGAGCTTTATCGCTATTTAACCTTGCACAACCGCATACAATCTCTTCTGATTCTTACCCAGATTCTCTTGCTTTACTATCTTAACCGATTTTAGCTTTCCTGTAAAATCAACATGAGGTCCACCGCAGAATTCAATAGAGTACGCAGCTTTATACGACTTACTCGTATCGCCGATAAAATAGATTTTGGACTTGTCTCCATATGTATCCATGAAAAGACCAATTGCACCCATTTTGTGTGCTTTGTCTGTTGGGATTAGTTCAGAGTGGACTGGAAGATTCTCCTGTATCTTCTGATTCACTATGCCTTCAATACAATAAATATCCTGATCGGTCAAACGTTTGTCATAATTGAAGTCAAAGCGTATCCTTTCCTCGGTAATATTTGATCCTGTCTGGTGCACATGGTTTCCTAACACATCACGGAGAGCTTGATGGAGAAGATGCGTTGCAGTGTGCCCCATGATTGTTCGCTCCGAGTGGTCTGCCAATCCGCCACGAAATTTCTTTTCAGCACCTGCCTTAGAGAGAGATTTGTGCTCTTTCATTTTCTCAGCAAATGCCTGATTATCAAATGTATACCCTAAACTTTTTATCTGCGTTGGTGATAAGCCATGAGTCGTATAAAGAAGAAATGCATCTTCGGCTGAGATTTCAACTGTTTGTCCCATGATTTCGTCCCCTGTTCTTTTTCCGGTGACTTGTCCTGAGCGTATTGAAGGATATTTTTTCTCGATAAACTTTTTTGCTTTCTCGCGGGTTGTGCGGTATGTCTTCTCTTCTTCAAGAAGGGTGTATGTAATCTGTTCATATTTTTCAACCAGATAAGGGTCGGTTTGCTTATATTGGTCTACTATTGCCTCGATGATTGGTTCTATTTCTTTTCCTTGCAAGAGATAAAAGTTATCCAAACCGCGTCGTACCAAACGGCGAAGAATATATCCTTGTTCGGTGTTCGAGGGTGTAACCCCGGCATGAATTATGAAAACGCTTGCCAGGAAGTGGTCGGTGATTATTCGCATTGGATGCTCCTGCTTTTTATAAGGGTTTTTTGTTTGCTGTTCGATTATTCTGATAATTGGAGACAGGAGCGTGGTCTTAAAAATATCATCCTTATTTTCAATAGCTGCGATAAAACGCTCAAGGCCACCGCCGAAGTCGACATTTTGCTTTGGCAAATTTTTGAAACTGCCGTCTGCTTGTTTTATATACTGCATAAAGACGCTATTTCCGATTTCGAAAAAGCGCCCGCAGTTACAGTTGATGTGACATTTTTCTCCAAATTTTGGATCATGGGGAAGACCAAAATCGAAAAACACTTCACTGTCCGGACCACCCGGTTCGCCTGCGGGCATATTCTCGGGTGTACCTGTCCGTGACCACCAGTTTTTTTCAGTGCCATAGTAAAAGATTCGGTCTTTTGGATCCAAATTGACACTTTCAAATAACTCTTTCCAGATAACTGCCGATTCTTCATCTTTTGGAATATTTTTGTATCCCTTAAAGACACTCACGCATAATTTTTCAGCGGGAATTCCCAACTCCTGGGTTAAAAACTCAAAGAACCATGGCAACTGTTCTTTCTTAAAATAGTCACCAAGACTCCAATTGCCCATCATGCGGAAGAATGTCGTATGCTTGCTATCGCCGATCTCTTCAATATCTTGTGCCCTGAAGCAATTTTGCACATTTACCAGTCTCGTTCCTTGTGAATGAGGCTCGCCCAGCAAATATGGAACAAGTGCTTGCATACCCGATCCGGTGAAGAGCGTTGTCGGGTCGTTTATCGGCACCAAAGGAGCGTTGGCGATTCTCTTGTGTCCCCGCTCCTCAAAAAACGAGATGTATTTTTTTACAATATCCGAGGCTGTCATG
>CAZTFV010000010.1:0-21388 GCA_964613075.1 uncultured Gammaproteobacteria bacterium
AGGCTGAAAAAGATTTCTCCGCAGGTAATTAAGCCTGAAAGCGGCACGATGATGGGCGCTGCGGGCTCCTTTAGGAAGAAAAAGTACGTCACCCACACGACGCTCCCCCACAACATGTCTGCGATGCAGACGGTGATACTCAGTCAGAAGATATGTATCACTCTAGTCCTCGCTTTGGTTGTGTACGGACTCGTCACGAGTCCTCTGACGACTGGGATTATTACGATTGCGATTCTGAGTACGATTTACTTTATCGATGTACTCTTCAATCTTTACATTATTCTCAAAAGTCTTTACAGCCCTCAGGAGATCAGGGCTTCAAACGCAGTAGTTGATAAGCTTAAAGATGAGGATCTCCCAATCTACACAATTCTCTGTCCGCTTTACAAGGAAGCACACGTCATTCCTCACTTTCTCAAAGCGATCGACGAGATAGACTGGCCAAAAAACAAACTTGATGTCATTTTACTCCTGGAAGAAGATGACCCTCAGGCGAAGTTTGTCGTTGAGGCCAATTCCCCCTCATACGTAAGGGCTGTTATCGTGCCTCATTCGATGCCAAAAACCAAGCCAAAAGCATGTAATTATGGCTTGTCTATCGCCAAGGGAGAATACTTAGTGATTTTTGATGCCGAAGATATTCCCGATCCTGACCAGCTCAAGAAAGCATATGCAGTGTTTCAAAAACAACCAAAGGAAATTATTTGTCTTCAAGGGAAGCTTAACTATTATAATCCGCACCACAATCTCCTCACGCGATTTTTCGCAGCAGAGTACTCTTTATGGTTTGATTTGACGCTTCCAGGGTACCAATCCCTCAATACATCTCTTCCTCTTGGTGGTACGAGTAATCACTTCCGCACAAAGGACCTGCGCTCACTTGAGGGGTGGGATCCATTCAATGTAACAGAAGATGCAGATTTGGGTGTCAGGTTGTTTAGGAGAGGCTATAGGACAGCTATCATCGACTCCACGACGCTTGAGGAAGCAAATAGCAATCTTAAGAATTGGTTGAGACAGCGCTCACGCTGGATCAAAGGGTACATGCAGACGTATCTGGTGCATATGCGTCATTCCCTCACTTTCGCAAGAGAGCAGAAGCTCCATGCGTTGTTGTTCCAGCTGACGATCGGTGGGAAGCTGGCGTTTATCCTTATCAATCCTTTTCTCTGGGTAACGACTATTGCCTATTTCACTTTGTACTACTACGTCGGGCCCTCGATTGAGGCATTTTACCCGCCGTTTGTTTTTTATATGGCCGTTGTCTCACTCGTTTTCGGGAACTTCCTTTTTCTTTACTACTACATGATCGGCTGCGCTCGCCGTGAGCAATGGGCGCTGATGAAGTACGTTTTCTTTATTCCTTTGTACTGGCTCATGATCAGTATCGCCGGATTTATGGCATTTTTCCAGCTTTTGTTTAAGCCCCACTATTGGGAGAAAACGATTCATGGGTTGCACTTAAAAAAAGGAGTGGAGCAAGCAATACCAAAAGTCGTCGTTTCCACAGAAGAGACAGATGAAATCACTGTCTTTCCGAAAGAATATAAACAAAGCTTCATCTCTCGAATCACAAGTAGCAAGCAGCTTTTTGGTGGAAGTTTCTTAATTGCAGCATCCATGTTTGGCAATCTCGGCAATCTCTTTTTTAGTACGTACTTCGGGCGAGTCTTGGATCCTGCTACGCTCTCTGTCGTAGCGCTTGTCGGTAGTTTTTGGAGCATCGCGTCAGTTATGTTAAATGCGGCAGGTGCGACGACAAATTATCGAGCAGGCTTTCTTGACGGACGATATGGAAAAGAGACAGCAACCGCATTTTGGTCATATGTTAGGAAACGATCGTTTGGCTTTGCTGGAATTATTTCGTTGCTGTGGCTTTTACTCTCCCCTCTTCTCGTAACGTATTTTCAGGCAGAAAATATATACCCCTTTATTGTGTTTTTTCCTGTATGGTTGGTCGGTTTTGCTTACTTTATTGATCACGGGTATCTCTCTGGACGACTGATGTTTGGGTCGCTTGGTTTGATAGTTATCCTTGAGGTCTCTACAAAAATTCTTCTCGGGCTTTTTATCTATGAAATAGATCCTTCGTACGTATATCTATCTGTTCCTTTATCGTTTTTCCTATCGTTTTTCTTTGGTTGGATGCTTATCCTTTGGAAAAACCGCGGAATTGCCTCTAAGCATATTGAGGAGGTAAAGCATTTTCCGAAGAAGTTTTTCTTCGTGTCTGCACTAACTGGTCTGTCGGCAATGACCTTTTTGACACTGGATTTTGTGTTAGCGAAGCATTACCTAACGCCTGATGAAGCCGGCAAATATGCATTATTGTCTACGGTCGGGAAGATGGTGTTTTTCCTAGGCACTCTTGGAAATCAGTTTATTCTCCCTCTTGTAAGCCACGATGAGGGAGCGAAGAGAAATTCTCGTAAAACGTTTTATCTCGTTCTCACAGCTACATTTCTCCTTTCAACAATAGGATTTATCACATTTTGCATTCTCGGTAAGTATATTTTGACTCTCCCGTACTTATTTGGAGAAAGGATTACTCCAGTTCTTCCTTTCATGGTTCCTTTTGGGTTTGCAATGCTTTGTTTCACTGTTTCCCGTTCATTCGTTACGTATTACCTCGCGAAGAAAATGTACATCTTCCCGCTCGCTGCATCAGTCCTCGCTTTTTTGCAATTTGTTCTCATTTCTCTTGCACATGATTCGATACAGATGATTGTCGCAAGCATGCTCGTTGTCGGAGGACTAAGTTTAGTTTTGATGATCACCATGCATCTTTTCGAACATCAGGTTAGGATGGTAGAGAGTAACGTCATCGACTTTTTTGGTTTATTTGCAAAAGAAGAGAAAGAGAGCACAAGAAAGGGATTACGAGTTCTCATTTTTAACTGGAGAGACACGAAGCACGTATGGGCTGGTGGGGCTGAAGTATATATTCATGAATTGGCGAAACGTTGGGCGAAAGGTGACAATGCCGTGACGCTGTTTTGCGGAAATGATACAAAACACGCAAGAACAGAAACAGTAGACGGCGTTCATGTGGTGAGACGCGGAGGATTTTACACTGTATACTTCTGGGCATTTCTTTATTACGTTCTCAGATTTAGAGGGAAATATGATGTCATCATCGATTGCGAGAATGGTGTGCCGTTTTTTACGCCTCTTTATACGAGAACACCCGTCATTCTTCTTATCCATCACATTCATCAGGATGTTTTTCGGCAGCATCTCCCTTTTCCGTTATCGGTGGTTGCCCGTTTTGCCGAAGCAAAGGTGATGCCTCTGGTTTACAAAAACAGCACGGTGGTTACCGTGTCAGCAAGTTCCCAAAAAGCCATAGCAAAGATGGGACTTGGGAAAGCAGCTGATATTCATGTTGTCCATAACGGTGTTGATCATAGTGATTTTGAAAAACATGGAAAACAGGAGTGCCCACTCTTTTCCTACGTCGGAAGGTTAAAGCCATACAAAAATATTGATATTGCCATAAAGGCATTTGCCAAAGTTGTCGTGAAGTATCCACTGGCAAAGCTTGTGATTGTTGGTGACGGAGAAGCGTACACGAGCCTTTATCGATTGGTTGAGAGGCTCAATCTTCTCGACTCTGTTCGTTTCACGGGAAGAGTGTCTGACAAAGTGAAGGTCCGGATTCTCGGCATGAGTTGGGCTATGCTGCAGCCATCGATGGTTGAGGGATGGGGAATTACCGTTATTGAAGCAAACGCAAGTGGAACGCCTGTCATTGCATCAGATGTTTCGGGTCTTCGGGATGCGATTGTTGATAAAAAAACAGGCGTCCTTGTGCCTCTTGGCAATAGTGATGCGTTTGCGACTGCCATCATTACTCTTATTGAGAACACAAAATTAAGACAGTCGTTTGCCAAAGAAGCATATCACTGGTCAAAAACCTTCGACTGGAATGAAAGTGCTGAGAAGTTTTGGGAAATAGTAATCCGTTTGCAAGAGAAGCAAGGCTTAGGTGTATCAGCACGTCCAGCGTTACTTATTAATAAATAGATATGAGAAAAACAAGCGCAGTAATCCGGTTTATTAACAGACGAATAATCTTAAAATCATGTTATTTTCTTTCTCGCATTTTTCACGACATGAAAAATGACAGGGTTATTCTTTGTTATCACGGAATTGGTGAAACTGGTAACGGTTATTCTGTCACACTTGAGAATTTCGAAAAGCAAATGAAAAAAATAGCAGAGTCAGTACGCTTCGTAAGCTTGGACGATTTACTCAACTTCACGCACCTGAAAAACAGCGGACCTCTTGTGAGCCTTACTTTCGATGACGGATACGCTGATTTTATGACTGTGTTGCCAATTCTCAAACGATTGAAAATTCCTGCTACCCTTTTCGTTCTTTCTCATCCGGATAGGGCGAATAGAACGGAGCTTGCACATGACGGTGCACTTTTGTCATACAAACAGTTAAGAAAACTTCATTCATCTGGAATCGGGATTGGATGTCATAGTGCTACACACGCAGATTTCCACGTACTCTCCAAGAAACAACGTATTCAGGAGATTCAAACTGCTAAGAAAACACTTGAAAAAAAGCTTGGCTCCCCGGTTTCCTATTTTGCCTATCCGAAAGGAAGATATACGTCGCCGAATGTGACTATAGCGAAAAAAGCCGGGTTTAAGGCCGCTTTTACTACGGAGCACCAGCTTCTATCAGAAAATGCAAGTACGTTTACGCTTCCTCGTGTCATTATTGATGGTTCTTACACTGCACAAGACTTTCCTTATGTCATCAGCTGGACGACGTTTCTAATACAGAAATTGCATAGACGCCTTGCATATAATCGGTTTTTGCTTTTTTTCATAAGTTTATTCAGGGTTTACGATACAGAGTTATCACAAAGAACCACAGTCGGTAAAAAGGAAAAAGTGACAATATCTATTGCGACGAGTGCGTACAACGAAGAAAAAAATATTCGCAAATGTCTCAAAAGCGTGCAAGCCCAGAGAGGGGAAAACATATTCATAAACGAGATACTTGTTGTGAGTGATGGGTCGACAGACAGCACAGTTGAGAAAGTAAAACAGTTCTCTGATAGTCGCATAAAACTGTTTGCCTACAAGGAGCGACTTGGAAAGTCAGCTAGGCTAAACCATATCTTCAGGTGTTTCTCAGGAGATATTTTGGTGATTTTGGATGGGGATGGGTATCTTCCGTCAAAACATACGATTGAACATCTCGTACACCCGATGCAACATAACAAAAATATAGGTCTTGTAGCAGGGAGAATGAATCCTGTTCATCCTCTCACGACTATTGAAAAAGCCGTCGTCAATTATTACAAAGCACACTACGAAGCTGTAAAACTCTTTGACTATAACAAAAGTGCTTACGGTTGTCATGGACTTCTCGCGTACAGAAGGTCATTTGCCAAAAGACTGACAATTCCGGCAGATTGTGTCGTCGATGATGCGTATAGCTACTTTTCTTGTCTAGCCGAAGGCTTCACGTACGCTTTTGCCTATGATGCGGTCATCCGGTATCGCTGCCCACAAAGCGTGAAGGATTATCTGTCGCAATCGCTCCGGTACTATGCAGGTGGTGAGCAGCTCTTTGGGTACTTTGCGAAGGAAGATGTGATAAAAGGATATAGTCTTCCAAGAAACGTACTCTTTAAAACACTTCTCCTCCAGCTGCAAAACGATATGACTGGGTATTTTTACCTGAAGATTATGCACGCTTATGTTCTGTATAAGACAAGAATAAAACACCTAAATATTGATTCACAGTGGACAGTTATTCAGAGTTCAAAAGTTTTGTAAATCTATGAAAAAACTACAAATTTGCTTTTACGGTGCGTACGACCCGAACTACACTTCCAACCGAATACTCATGGACGGATTACGGCAAAATAACGTTCGTGTCGTAGAAGTGAACGCGAATGTGAAGATGACGAGACTCGACCGAGATGAGGATATGTCGTGGTGGAAGCTAATTGTTCGTGTACTTCGTAAGTACAGGCTCATCACTGAGACTATCAAGCATATCGATGCGATCAGAAATTCCGATGCAATCTACATTGGTTTTCCCGGTCATGTTGAGACGTTCCCTGCTTTTCTCATTGGAAAGATTTTTCGAAAACCAGTTGTCTTTAATCCGCTCGTCGTTTTCTACACAGGCTACGTTGATGATCAAGGCATTCTGAAAAGAGGCTCCATCCTAGCAAATCTAATCAAGTTCGCAGAAAAGATTACGTATACGCTTCCTGATATTGTTCTCGCAGATACACCGCATCAAAAAGATCATCTTGTCAAAGAGTTTGATATACCGTCAGAAAAGATTTACTCACTCCCGATTGGCGCTGACAACAAAGTGTATCCTTACTCTCCAAAAAAGCATACTGATGGATTATTTAACGTAATGTACTACGGGCTCTATACTCCCCTTCACGGTGTTGAGCATATCGTAAAAGCAGCTCTGATGCTTCGTGAGGAGAAGGACATCGTGTTTACGATGGTTGGCAAAGGCCACACCTTTGAAGAAAATTACAACCGCGCGCAAGATCTCAAATTGCAAAACATGCGATTTTACCCTGATATGACTGAAGATACTGCGTTAGCAACGCTTTCTGAGGCTGATGTCTTTCTCGGATTTTTGCAAAAACACGCAACTGTTGACCGCGTTATCCCGAACAAAGTGTATCAGGGGCTCGCCCTTGGAAAAACAGTGATCTCGGCGGACGCTAAGGTCATAGGAAGTGTTTTTACGCACAGGAAAAACATATACCTTTGCAAGCCTTCAAGCGGAAAATCACTTGCGAATGCAATAGTTGCTCTGCACAAAGATAAACATCTCTGTTCACAAATCGCAAAAAATGGCCACCTTATATACGAAAAACTGTTCACACCCAAAATGGTCGCATGGCAGATGATGGAGATTATTGCACGCTCACAACAATCACTATGAAAAAACGATTAACAGTCACTATCGGTATTGCTGCGTTCAATGAGGAAGCAAACGTCAGAAACATGCTTTTGTCCGTTCTCAAGCAAAAAGAATCAGGTATTCGTATCAAAGAGATTATCGTAAATTCAGACGGGAGTACTGATCAGACAGTAGCAATTGCGAGAAAGATTAAGGATAAAAGGATTCGTGTTATTGATAACAAAACAAGAAAAGGTCAAGCTGCTCGGCTAGGTGAAATTTTCCATGTGTTTACCTCTCATGTACTCGTCATTATGGATGCTGATACAGTTCTTGGCGACCCCAACGCTATCGAAAACATTGTGAAACCAATAAAAAAAGATAGTCGGGTTGGTGTTGTTGCAGGAAATACGATTCCCCTTCCCGGACAGACAATGTTAGAACACGCGATCAACAACTATATCTATGCAAGGCAAAGTTTACAAAAAGAGTACAACTTTGGTAAAAAAGCACTCGTTGCGCATGCTTACCTTGCCTACCCGCGATGGTTTGCGAAGCAGTGTCCGGTCAGATCAGATATTCTCAATTTCGACGCATATAGCTACTTTATCGTCCGCAGGCTTGGGTTCCGTTTCTCTTACGCGCATGATTCAATCTCATACTACCGTTCAGCATCTCGAATCAGAGAGTACGTCAATCAGACTACCAGGCATATAGCCGGAGGGATTCAGCTTGGGGAGCTGTTTGGATGGAAGGCGATCAACAAAGGCTTTTCTGTTCCTTACTCAATTCGCTACAAAATCATGCTTTACCAAGTAAAGAAAAATCTTCTTGGATACATGCTTTTGAAGCTTCTCTTTCACTATTCATTCCTGAAAGCAAAATTGTCTGCAACAAAACTTAATCCTCGTTGGGAATATGTAAAGTCGACAAAGGGTATGATTTCACTATAAGTTATATATATGAGTAGCAAAAGTTGCATAAATACGCGGAGAAAGGTATAATTATAGGCCTATGAAAGCAGTTATTTTAGCAGGTGGTTTAGGAACAAGAATCAGCGAAGAATCAGGAGTTCGTCCCAAGCCTATGGTAGAGATAGGCGGTAAGCCGATTCTCTGGCACATCATGAAGATTTACTCCTCATTTGGCATAAACGAGTTTGTTGTCGCCTGTGGCTACAAATCACACGTCATCAAAGATTATTTCGCTAATTACTCCCTCTACAACGCAGATGTCACATTTGATCTCGGCAAACACACACGGGAAATTCACCGGAACGGTGCAGAAAACTGGAAAGTCACGCTCGTTGAGACAGGTGACAATACGATGACCGGAGGCAGGCTGAAACGGGTCAGGGAGTATATCGGAGATGACACGTTTTGCCTCACGTATGGCGACGGAGTGACTAACCTCCCTATCGACAAGCTCATACAGTTTCACAAGGAGCAAGGGGCACTTGCGACACTCACCGCTGTCCAACCGCCCGGAAGGTTTGGCGTCTTTACCTTAGACGAAGGTCAGACAATGCTTGAGCGCTTCATGGAAAAACCAAAAGGTGATGGAGCATGGATAAACGGAGGTTTTTTTGTCTTGGAGCCAGCGGTTTTTGACTACATAGAGGGTGACCGGACTGTGTGGGAAAAAGAACCAATGCAGCTTTTGGCATCATCTGGCAGACTTGCCGCATATAAGCATGACGGTTTCTGGCAGAACATGGATACGCTTCGTGATAAGAATCTTCTTGAAGACATGTGGAAATCTGGGAATGCCCAGTGGAAACTATGGAAGGATCACTAACACAATCATTTTGGAATAAAAAAAGGGTATTTATCACAGGTCACACTGGATTTAAGGGCAGTTGGCTCACGTTGTGGTTAAGAGAGCTCGGAGCTGAAGTAACCGGATTTGCGCACTCCCCTACCTCAAAGCCAAATATGTTTGAAGCGGCACATGTCGCTGAGGGGGTTACCTCTGTTACCGGAGATATTCGGGATTATGAAGCTCTTGTGAAAGCGCTCGGAGATGCCAAGCCTGAGATTGTCTTTCATCTAGCAGCCCAACCCTTGGTTCGCGCCTCGTATAAGAATCCGAAGGAAACATATGAGATAAACGTCTTAGGGACGGTAAATCTCCTCGAGGCAGTGAGAAAAACCTCTGGCGTGCAGTCAGTCGTCGTAGTAACAACTGACAAGTGTTATGAAAATAATGAATGGATTTACCCGTATCGGGAAAATGACCGTCTTGGAGGACATGATCCTTACTCAAACAGCAAGGCGTGCGCAGAGCTTGTGACCGATTCATACCGTCGTTCGTTCCTCGCTGAGCAAGGTGTTTCCGTTGCTACCGCACGTGCAGGCAATGTCATAGGAGGCGGCGATTGGTCTGAGGACCGTCTCATACCAGATGTGATGCGCTCTGTTTTTGAGAACAAAAGCCTTGTTATCAGAAACCCTCAGTCACTAAGACCTTGGCAACACGTACTAGATCCACTGTTTGGATACTTGCTCCTTGCTGAGTCACTGGCTACGGCCGGTGCACAATTTGCGCAGGCTTGGAATTTTGCTCCATCTGAAAAAACAAAGACTGTTGAGGAGCTTCTGACAATCCTTCAAAGTTCACTGAATAGACCAGTCGATTGGAGAAAAGAAGGAGAAGCGCAGCCTCATGAAGCAAAGCTACTTCAGCTTGATGCCACAAAGGCGCGGGAGCTTCTCAAATGGAGCTCAAAACTCACCTTCTCAGAATCGATTGGCCTGACAGCTGATTGGTATAAAGCATACTATGACGACAAATCGGTCAGGGATATAACGCTTGAGCAGATTAAGAAATACATGAAGGGAATACGATGATCTTTACAAAAACAAATGTCGAAGGAGCATATATTGTACGTCCTGAGAAACATACAGACGCTCGCGGTTTTTTTGCGCGTATTTGGTGTCAGGACGAGTTCTCAAAGCACGGTCTTAAGACAAATCTCCTGCAGGCAAATGTCTCACGTAGCACGCAGAGAGGCACGCTTCGAGGAATGCATTATCAGATGGCTCCATATGCAGAAACCAAACTCGTCCGCTGTACGAAAGGTGCTGTCTATGACGTCATAGTGGATATCCGTCGTGACTCCCCTACTTTCAAAAAGTGGTTTGGCATCGAGCTCACAGAAGACAATCACACGTCGGTGTATGTTCCTGAGGGATTCGCACATGGCTTTCTTACACTGACTGATGACGCCGAGGTTACGTATCTTGTTACTGCTTTTTACAATGCAGAACACGAACGGGGTATACGTTATAACGACAAGGCGTTCGGCATCAAATGGCCGGAGGACATCGTACATATTTCAGAAAAAGATGATTCACATTCTGATTTTGAGAAGCAGAAAACATAAGCACTGTCATCCTGAGCGCAGCGAAGCCCCGTACCGATACTGGTACAGGGCGAAGGATCTTTACTAATGACATTAAGATTCTTCATTTCATTCAGAATGACATACGAATATTTATGATTATCGTTGACAAACAATTAGAACAGTTAGCAAAAGATCACCGACCCATTCGGGTGGGATTGATCGGTAGTGGCTTCATGGCCAAAGGGATTGCTCGTCAAATTCTCAAAACGCATGGCATGAAGCTTGTAGGGGTTGTGAACCGAAACACAGAGAAAGCCAAAGCAATGCTTTCTGAAATTGGTGTTTCAGATCATGATATCACTGAAGTGGTAAAACGAGACGAGCTGCACACGATTCTGCATAACGGAAATGTTGCCGTGACGAATGATCCAGAAGTCCTGACGTCATCTGATTTCATAGACGTCATCGTTGAGGTGACTGGTACGATTGAGTATGCCGCACATGTTGTTTTATCGGCCATTAAACATAAAAAGCACGTTGTCCTCATGAACGCAGAGCTTGACGGAACTCTCGGTCCCATTTTGAAAAAGTATGCAGATAAGGCAGGCGTAGTGATTACCAATGCTGACGGCGACCAGCCAGGAGTCATGATGAACCTCTATCGATATGTCAAAGGTATCGGTATGAAGCCAGTTCTCTGCGGCAATATCAAAGGACTCCATGATCCATATAGGACACCTGAGACACAAAAGGGTTTTGCACAGAAGTATAAGCAACAGGCGCATATGGTGACGTCGTTTGCTGATGGATCAAAGATCTCTTTTGAACAAGCGGTTGTTGCCAATGGTACAGGGATGGGTATTGCAAAACGCGGAATGATCGGCCCTACTGTCCCTGCAGGAACTCATATCAAAGACGCAATAGGCATATTTCCTGAAAAAGAGCTGTTGCAAGGAGCAGGAATTGTTGACTATGTTGTCCAGGCAGAACCCAATGGTGGTGTATTTGTCATTGGCTATACAGACAACGATTTGGATAAGCACTACCTCAACTACTACAAAATGGGAGACGGTCCTTTCTATTGTTTGTACACTCCGTACCATCTGTGCCATTTCGATGTCCCAAACACTATCGCACGAGCAGTTCTTTTCGATGATGCAACTCTGGCCCCGATTGGAGGTCCTGTCGTAGAAGTTATCGCTACAGCAAAAAGAGATCTCAAAAAAGGCGAAGCTCTTGATGGGATAGGCCGTTTCATGCTCTATGGACTTGCAGAAAATAGCAAACAGGCTCGGGAAGAAAATCTCTTGCCTATTGGGCTTGCTGAGGGAGCAGTTCTCACAAGAGACGTGGAAAAAGATGAGGCGCTTACGTTTTCAGACGTGACTCTTCCTGAAGGACGTTTATCAGATAAGCTTTGGAATGAGCAATTAGACGCGTTCAACTAAAAACGTATGTATGAGTACGCGAAGCGAAAACAAATGATTATGAAAAAGAAACTTTCGGTTACCATTGGAATTCCTGCATATAACGAAGAGAAAAACATTAGGGAGCTTTTACGTTGCCTTCTTAAACAGTCGAAAAAACTCTACAGGCTTGAAAAAATTATTATCGTATCAGACGGGTCGACTGATGCCACTGTACGTTTCGCAACATCATGCGATGATCCTGTGGTCATGGTAATAGAGCAAAAAAACAGGCTCGGTCAACAGGTCGTACAGAACATACTTCTTCGTTTAAATAAGAGCGACGTTATTATACTCGCTGAGGCAGACACTCTACCCCTCCATGATCATGTTATCGATGTATTAGTAAAGCCTTTCTTACGAAAGAAATCTGTTGTAAATCCGCTTGGTATGGTTATCGGAGTTCCCGTTCCAATGCCTCCACGGGGTATTTTTGAGGCAATTCTCGTCCAAAGCTCAAAAATAAAGAGCAACATTATTTATCGCTGGAAAAAGGGAAATAACATCTATGCTCATTCTGGTCATACAATGAAAGCACTTTCCGGGGGCTTTGCCAAAAAATTGGTCTATCCTGCAGACGCTCCTGAGGATGCTTTTACCTATCTGACAATTAAAAAGTATGGTTATCGCTTTGTGATTAGTAAGGACGCGAAGGTTGGTATGAGACATGTCTCCACATTTGCTGAAAGAATAAGACAAGTACGAAAATATAGAACAGGCAGAATTGCGCCCAAAAAGTATTTTCGTACAGAGCTGCTCAATGCAGAATACACAATCCCAAAAATCCTCCTTGCTCACAGTATCGCTAAGGCACTACTTGCTAGTCCACTCTTGACAATATTGTATTTTGTGGAACTGGTTCTCAATCGTCTCCTCACAATTCGGGACAATGCATTTAATGCCTTCTATGTGCCTTACACATCATCAAAGCAGCTATTCTATGAAAACAAATAAAAAACATACTGTATCCATCGGCATTCCAGCTCTCAATGAGGAAGCAAATATCCAACGTTTGCTGAAATCAGTTCTCGCGCAGCGTTTGCAACACGCCATAATCAAAGAGATTATCGTTCTTGATGATGGAAGCACAGATGATACAGCAAAAGAAGTATTGTCACTCAAGAGTAAAAAGATCGCACTCATACGACACAGAAGCCGCAAAGGCATCACTGCAACGCAAAACGACATTGTTAAGAAAGCCACCGGTGATGTGTTGGTCATGCTTGATGCAGATGTTGTTCCAGGTGACGACATGTTCCTTGCGGCGATCATTGATCCGATCCGAAAGGGCAAGGCTGATCTCGTGGGCGGACAACCAATTCCTGTCAGAGCTGAAGGATTTGTTGAACGAGTGCTTGTTTTTAGCCATCGGTTTAAGCAATCTATATACGAATCGCTTAAAAACGGCAACAACATTTACCTTTGCCATGGGCGTGCTCGGGCATTCACGAAGCGGTTTTACAAAAATTTCCGTTGGACTCCATTTTTGCCTGAAGACGCATATTCATACATGTATGCAGTGTCCAAAGGGCACCGTTTCAGTTACCAGAAGGAGGCGATTGTTTTTTTCCGATGTCCTGTAAGTATTGCAGACCACACCAAGCAGAGCCTTCGCTTTATGGACAGTAAAAACGTACTAGAAAAATTCTTTCAGAGATCGACGATTGATTACGAATATGCGATTTCTTTTCCTGTCGCTCTTAAATACTTTGCAATCTATTTTGCAAAAAATCCCTTTCTTATGACAGCATTCTTGATAATCAATTTCTATACGAGGTTACGAAACAGAGACTCAATTGATCATTCTATTCATGCAGTTGCTCAATCATCAAAGCAATTTGCCGTATGACTATGAAGAAGACCACGCAAACTATTGTGATACCGAATGCAGCAAGTCCTCAAAATGTTGGGGATATGGCTATTCTGAAGCAATTGCTTCGACTCTTGCGAAAGAAATTCCCAAAAGCGAGAATCATCATTCACTGTGCAAATCCTCAGCTTCATACATCCGGCAAGGGTATTTCTTTTAAACCAACTGTTTCATACTGGGCTCTTTTTGAAAAAACTGATGTTGTATCCTGCTTCATTCGAACGTTTATTGTCGGGAGTTCGTTTTTGCGTGTACGGTTTGGACTTCCAGTGCCTTCCGGAAAAATCCCTACAGAGATTTTTCGCGATTACAAAAAAGCGGATCGGATTGTATTCGTAGGTGGAGGCTACTTACGAGCACAGAAGGGGTTGAAACAGTCGCTCAACCTTTTTTCGTATCTAGCGACAGCCTATGCGATTACTTCATTTAAAGCGGTAAAAGTCATGGCAAGTGTCAGCATAGGGCCATTTGCATCAAGATGGCAAGAGTGGTTAACCTGCAAACTCCTTTGTCGTTTAGATGTCATTATCGCCAGGGAGAAATACACGCACGATTTACTCAAGAGAAATGGGTTGAAACATGTTGTTATTTCAACTGATTTGGCTCTCCTTCGCTCAGTCACTTTGCAGCGAAGGGCAACTGACAGCAAGGTAATTGGATTTACTGTCCGTCCATGGTCGACTCCAAAGATGCATGAACGAGTGGTTACAAGCCTTGTCTCTTCTTTTGTGAGACTCGGAAAGCATAAGCAAATAAAAATACGTCCGATTGTTCAGGTTAGCGCACCACTCTATGGAGAGGATGATTCCACATGTGCAAAAGAGATTGCAAGAAGATTACGAGAAAAAGGAATACGTGTGTTGCCTATTCGATACGTGGAGCGAATGGAGGAACCTGAAAACGCATATAAAGATTTGGATTTGTTAGTTGGCATGAGAATGCACTCCAATATCATTGCAGCAACATCAGGTGTTCCATTTGTCGCAATTGCCTATGAATACAAAACAAAGGGAATTTTTGAGCAGTTGGACAGTAGCGAATACGTCATCGACTTTGATGAAGTAACAGAGAAAAAGCTGTATGCACTTATAGAGAAAGCGTACAGCAAGAAACATACGCTTCGGAGACGAATGCTAGCAGCAATTGACAGATTGCAGAAAATAGAAGAAGCCCGTATTGCTCAAGCAATGTAACTTATTGTCATGCCAACGATTGGGAGGTAGTAAAAGATGAAAATACAAAACATCACCTATTCAGTAAAAAATAACAAGGCCAGGCTGTCGGGAGAGCTCAAATTGCAGAGCGGTAAGACGCACACGATCTTTTTTGAGGTTGATGCAAAATATAAGGATTTTATTGCACATGACGCAAGTGCGTTTCTGGCTGCGGGATTAGGAATATCCATGAAGAAAAATGAAGATCTTCTCGTAGAAGGGAGTGTGTCGAAAAAACTTATGAAAAACGTTCCAGATATAGTGAATATCGTACAAGGATGGGAGCCTTTCTTTCATAAGGTTTCGGTTCGAGCTCTTCATCTACGTCGTGATTCCCAGAAATCCACGCGTGTTGGTTGCTTTTTTTCAGGTGGTGTTGATTCATTTTACACGCACCTACAAAACAAGAAGAAAGTAAGTCACCTCATCTTTGTTCACGGTTTTGACATCAGCCTCAAAGAGCAACGACTCTACAAAAGTATAGAGAAAAATATTAAAACAATTGCAGAGGAAGAACGAGTCGAGCTTATCACCGTCAAAACAAACATCAGAGAGACGTTTGAGCAGTATTTCAACTGGGACTTATCTCACGAATATGCACTCGCTGCTGTGTCACTTTTTCTCAGAAAGGGTTTGCGGGAGATTTTTATGTCTTGCGGGCAAACAGACGATAACGCAGCACATCACTACATGAGTCCGGAAGTTGATGCGTTGTGGTCAACTGAGAGGATGAAAACGCACCATTTTGGATGCAGCGCAGGTAAGATAAGCAAAGTTCGATTTTTAGCAAACTATGCAGTTGCAATGAAAAATTTGAGAGTCTGTTGGATTAACAGAGACAACGCATATAACTGCTGTGAATGTGAAAAATGCTTACGCAATATGCTTGCACTGTACGTTACTGACTCGCTCGATTCGTGCTCTACTTTTAAAAAAGGTCTGCAGTTGGATTTGTTAGAACATTTACGGCTAAGCAAGACTGAAGTGCCCTACTATATCGCTTTATTGGATGCGATGAAAAAAAAGCATCATCAATCAGCAGAGCGGATAGCACTGGAAAAATGTATAAAGAACAATCAGTCTCCTGGTTTTATTCAGGGTTTATACAGGAAAACAAGAGATTTTCTGAGGATGCTTGATAACAAGTATAACAGCAATAGATTGTATTGGTATCTGGTGAGAAAAAGCGTAATCTAAGTACGCATCGTGCATTTTCTATGAAATCATTATTTTTATCATTATTTGTCGGATTTATCGCACTAGCGATTTTCGTTCTGACCATTAAAGGTGACGCGGGAGCACCTGTTGCGTTTCAGTATGGAGACCGAAGTACTGTGGTTGGAGGTCCGTTCGAGTCATCAGGTAGTACTTCCCGCTTTGCGCTGACTGAGGCGATTGTCCAGCGTGGGACAGTATTTTTCACTGAAGATCAGGCGAAGTTTTCCTCTCCTGACCTTGTTTTCCATAATGGAAAATTCTTCACGATCTTCACACCTGGCGTGTCATTTCTTGGCGTACCACTTTATGCACTCGGACGGGTGTTTGGGATGCCGCAAGTTGGTGCGTATGCGACAGTTGCACTGTTTGCGCTACTTAATATTTTTCTCATAGCAGCGCTTGCGAGAAAACTTGGAGCGTCTCTCCCTGCCGGATTACTTGCAGGAGTCAGTTTTGCATTCGCCACCAATGCGTTCTCATACGCGACAACATACACGCAACATATTATGGGAGCGACTATTATTCTCGCATCGCTCCTTATCGCCGCATCGAAACCTAATCTGCTTTTGAGCATCCTTCTCGGCATTCTTGCCGGTGTAGGAATGCTACTTGATATCCCAAATCTTTTTATGCTCGTGCCGGTCGCAATTCTTTTCCTTACAAAACATATACATTCTGAACGTAAACAAAACAAAGTCTTTCTTCGGATTAAGGCCGGTTTTCTCATTGTGCTACTCGGACTTCTCCCGGTGCTGCTCTTATATGGTTGGTATAACCATGAACTCAGTGGATCAAGTACATCTCTTGCCCAGTTCATAGGACGTACTGACTATGAAGATGCACGACTTCCTGAGCCGCCGGAAAAAGTTGACGCGTACGCTGCCAAGTTGCCTTTTAATACGAGGCTTCTTCTTCCAGGATTCTATACACTACTTTTAAGCAACGAGCGAAGCTGGATTTTCTATTCTCCTGTTTTGTTCTTTGGACTCATCGGAGGATATGTAGCATACAAGAAGAAGGATACAAACGGACTCGCGACAACAGTCATCGCAGTTTTAGTAGTGAATATTCTGCTTTATGCGATGTTTGCTGACCCCTGGGGAGGATGGAGTTTTGGGCCACGTTATCTTATTCCAGGAGCAGCAATGCTTGCGGTGCTGCTGAGCGCGGCTCTCGAGCGGTTTGTAAAGAATATATTCTTTATAGTAGGGTTTGCTGCGTTCTTTCTCTATAGTGCTTTCGTTAATGTCATTGGTGTTCTGACGACGACACAAGTTCCGCCGCGTCACGAGGTACTTGGTGCAGGCTTACAGATTCCTTGGACATTCGAATACAATTATCAGTTGTTTGAAGCAAACCGTCTCGGCTCACTTGTGTACAACGTTTTTTTGACTCCCACACTTACATCCCAGGTGTATGCCGGAATTATTCTCGGTCTTGTTGTGCTACTTGCGGGGTTTCTCTATACGATGCTCCTTTTTTATCGAGGAAAGAAAAACTATGAATCCGTCTGATATGACATTTTCAATACCACTTCCAGCGTTTCTAACAACGCTCTCTTCCATTTTTAAGAGAAACGCGGACATGATTGTGTTTGTGCTGTTGGGAGCGATCTCAGTTACCGCATTTCTCATTTACCTTGATAATGGCCTTGGGCTTGCCTACAACGATGCAAGGTCACATCTTGATATCGGAAGACGTGTCGTCGAAGGTTTAAAACCTGGATTTGCTCAGCTTGGATCAGTATGGCTCCCTCTTCCCCACCTTTTGATGGTGCCGACAATATGGAGTGATTTCATGTGGCACTCTGGCCTATCTGGTGCACTTCAATCAATGTTTTCTTTTGTCGGTACCGGACTCATGATTGTGTATTTTCTCAGAAGGATTGGTGTTAGTCTTCTTGGCCAGTTTGTGGGAGTAGCAGTCTTTGTTGCAAATAGTAACATACTGTACTTGCAGTCGACAGCGATGACTGAACTGCTTCTTATTGCAACGATGACTGCAGGAGTCTATGAGCTTATGATGTGGCATCGTGAGGAGAAACTCCTCAATCTGGTAAAAGCCGCATTTTTTATCATGCTCTCAACCCTTATCAGATATGATGGGTGGCTTCTCCTGTTTATTGCAACACTTCTGGTTGCGGTTCAGGCTCTGAGAAAACGTGGTTTTAAGACGTCTGAAGGGACAGCCATTCTTTTCGTTACTCTTGGTGCCTTTGGAATAGCACTCTGGTTTCTGTGGAACACTATCATTTTTAAAGACCCATTCTATTTTGCCTTTGGTCCATATTCTGCAAAGGCACAACAGGAGCAGCTTGAACAGGCAGGAGTACTAGCAACAAAGGATAATCTCCTTCTTTCTCTGAAGATTTACCTTTATGCACTCGCCTATAACTCAGGTGCATATACCATGGTTCTTGGATTTATAAGCGCAGTCGTTTTCTTTTTTGATAAGCGTCTTCCCGGCGCAATAAGACTTGCAAGCTCTGCTCTTTTTGCTCCGTTTCTTTTTAACATCATTGCTCTTTACCTAGGTCACTCGGTGTTGTTTGTCCAAGGGATTTCAGGCAACACGTGGTTTAACGTCCGATACGGCGTCATGATGGTGCCGTCCATTGCGATATTTATTGGATACCTCGTTTCCAGAGTTTCCAGCCTGAAATATATTGTTATTGGTTCGCTGATCCTTGTGACCGCAATAGCGTTTATCAATAACGACGCGGTAACCATCGATGATGCTAGAGTCGGGTCAAGTCAGAAAAATGTTTCTGAGGTTGCGGGGTGGCTCAACCAGAATGCTCTGGAGAGGGATGGATTTGTGCTCATCTCTGCAGCGTCACACGATGCTATTATCTTCTCATCAGGCCTTCCGATGAGTAAATTTATCCATGAAGGAACTGGCAAATACTGGAACTCTGCGACGTCGTCTCCCGACAGGTGGGCACGCTTTATTATTATGCGTACGAATGATAACAATGATCAGACGTTTAAGCTTGTCAATAAAAGTGGTGCTCTTCCGAAATACGATCTCGTAGGTCACTATCCTTTTGCCGATATTTATGAGTTAAAGAGCGTATACATGAAAGATCTTAATACGAAGCCAATCCTGTGGCAAAACAACAAGTAATATGAGAAAGATTTTGCTTATCATTTTTGTTCTGATTTTTATTCCAGTCATCACTCTCTTGCTAGCTGTATCAGAGAAAACCGATGCATCCTATATGCCGCTCTGGAGTTTTCAAGCTGTAGACACGATGAAATTTTCTCGGGACCTCAGTCGTGAGAAACGAAATGACGCTCGTTTTGATATTACGATCAATGATCAGGTAAAAGCGATTGCCGAGATGGGTGCAACACACGTCGGTATCGCAACACCGTATGATGAAGAGTTTGTGCCCATACTCAAGCGTTGGGTTAGTGCATCCCGAAGACACAATCTCAAAGTATGGTTTCGCGGTAACTGGTCAGGGTGGGAAGGGTGGTTTGATTATCCTAAAATTGACAGGGCTACGCATCTCTCAAAAACCCGTGAGTTTATCATAGAGCACCCTGAACTCTTTGAAGATGGTGATGTGTTTAGTGCATGTCCAGAGTGCGAGAACGGTGGTCCGGGCGATCCAAGACACAATGGTGATGCTGCTGGACACAGGAAATTTCTTATCGATGAGTACAAGGCAACAAGCAATGCGTTTAAGCAAATTGGTAAAAACGTCGACACAAGATATAACTCCATGAATGGAGATGTTGCTCGTTTGATAATGGACCGCAACACGACAAAAGCACTTGGTGACATCGTCGTTGTTGATCACTACGTGAGGACTCCTGATCAGCTAGCTGGTGATATACAGGGACTTGCGGATTTTTCGGGAGGAGAGGTAGTTCTTGGGGAATTTGGTGCTCCAATTCTTGACATTCATGGTGAAATGACCGAGGAAGAGCAGGCTAAGTGGTTAAAACAAGCTATGGAGAAGCTTGTGTCAGTCCATCCACTCCTTGGTATGAGCTATTGGGTAAACGTCGGCGGATCAACATCGCTTTTTAACGACAACGGTACAGCAAGAGCTGCCGTTTCGGTGCTCAGCTCTTTTTATAATCCTCACAAGCTTGAGATAGTAATAACTGACCCACTGGGTGGAAAAATAAAGAATGCCACTGTTCAGACTCTTAACAGAAGGTATGGAACATCAGATAGGGTGACAGTGCCTGTCGTAGAAGATGAGCAACGGGCTGTCGTAAGTGCGGATGGATATGAGAGCCAGCATGCGACGCTGAGTACAAAAGCCGATTCTCTCACGGTAGTTATGGAGCCACAAGAACAAAGCTTGCTCTATAAGATCAAGAAGCTACTCCGCTTCTTGTTCTCTATCTAGGAATATAGTAATTGCATTTACACGCAGGCCGTGCTACAATCCTATAAGTATTTAATAGAGGTTATGAAATTTGCGTCTCTTGTAACTCTTATTGCAATTTTTGCTTACCTCGTCCTCTCGACCGCTCAAGCAATGGCCGTGTCTCCTGCTGACTTTCCGTCTTGTTCTAATCCTCAAGGTTCGCTTCTCGCAAGCTATGATTCAGGCACGCACGGAATTGTCGGAAATACGGCTACTTTTACAGGCAGTGATAAGGTCTATTGGATAGACGATCAGAAAGTCACACAATGTTTCTGTCCTCTAGATGGAAAGGGTATCCAGACGAACTGGATCAAGGCTAATAGCCTTTCACAAGATGAGATAAAGGTACATGAACGGGATGGTTGGATATACATAGCTTCAGGCAAGACATGGGGACTTGAGGATGTCGCCTACTTGGCAAAAAATCACGATTTTTCTTGTCCGGGCTCAAGTAATGGATCCAGCGGTTCTCAGTCTGGTGGAGGCTCTTCAAACGGTACCTCAAGTGGCATTGTAGAGGCTTCTAGCGCTGTTTTGGGACTCGCTGGAACAGGCAATACTATCACCCTACTCTATATCGCGAGTACGGGTCTTGTAGCATTCTTCCTCAGTTTTCTGCTTAAACGTCAAAATAATTCATAACATTGTCATTGCGAGGAACGTAGTGACGAAGCAATCTATTTGAAACAAAGCCTGTCGTACAAGATTGCTTCACCCTAAAGGGTTCGCAATGACAATATGTAGGCGAAACAGCTCATATGAGACATTTTTTTCAAAGACTATTTCTCTTCACCGGGCTCCTTTGCGTTGTGCTTCTTGGGATGCTTCTCTACCAGCGGTACCGCCCAAATCCACTTGCTTTTAAAGGAGTGGTAATAACACGCGAACTCTCTGCTTCCAAAAATAGCAAGCCTCTTTGGATTCAGATACCTTCAGTTAAGATTAATCTCCCGATTGAGACATCTGAAATTCAGGGAA
>CAZTFV010000011.1:0-20969 GCA_964613075.1 uncultured Gammaproteobacteria bacterium
CTACAACTGAGCCAACAGTAGTGCCTACTCCCACTAAAACACCGACTCCGACAAAGAATCCTACTCCAACAAAGACGCCGACAACTGTTCCCACGAAAATACCAACATCAACCAAAACCCCAACGCCAACCATAAATAAAACAGTCGCAGAAACGAATTCTGATCTCCTCAATGACTTGGTATCAAGCAGAGATGTGCCGACAGCGGTTTTGGGTGAGCGGACAGAGCAGATTTCAAAGACCCCAACCCTTATGCCTATTGGTGCAAAAGAAACGAAGGCGAAAGGAGTGCGAGGATCATTGGTATTTATTGTTATCGGGTCATTGCTCCTTTTAGGGTGTGCTATACTTGTGTTTTTCAGAATTGAGAAGTATAAAACAAATGGATAAACCAAACGAATATACTACTGCTTGTGCTAAGGAGACACAAAAAATTGCTGAAGACTTGGCTGGAAGCTTATCTGGCGGTACAGTTTTGGCGCTCCATGGAGATTTAGGCAGTGGGAAAACAACATTTGTCCAGGGGCTCGCAAAGGGTCTTGGAATAAAAGGGCAAATTATTTCCCCCACATTTATTATAGTCAGAACTTATAAACTAGACAAAACCCACTTAAATGATTTAAATCATTTTTACCACATTGATTTATACAGAATTGAGCACGAGAATGGTTTAGTCGGTTTGGGAATTGAGGAAATAATAAATGATCCGGAGAATATTGTTGCGATCGAATGGGCAGAGAGAATGGGAAGTCTGCTGCCTGAGAAAAGAATTGATATAAGGTTTGAATATATGGATGAAGGGAAGAGACGAAAAATATCAATAAATAAATTGACCTAATTAACCTAATTGCTCTAAGTACTCTAAAAAATGACTAAATGTTTAGAAATTAAATAGTTAGAATTTTCTTAGGTCAATTAGAAATTAGAATAATTAGAAATTTTCCTATGGAAACACATATAAAACAAGCGGTTAAAGTATTACAACAGGGGGGTATTGTCATTTTCCCCACAGACACCGCCTTTGGCATCGGCTGTCGGATTGATGATGAAGAGGCAATTAAGCGGTTGTTTGCAATTCGTAAACGACCAGAGACACAAGCAGTGCCAATTCTTGTTGACACTGTCAAAATGGCGCAAGAATTTGTACAGCCTATTCCAAGAGACCTGATCGATAAGCTGATTATGCCATATTGGCCGGGAGCATTAACGATTATTTTACCGTGTTTGGTTGATAAAGTTCCGAAGCTGGTGCGTGGAGGAACAGACACCCTAGGTGTTCGGATCCCAAACCACAAGATTGCTCGGGCTATTATTCAAGGCGTAGACATACCAATCCTAGGCCCATCGGCAAATTTCCATGGAGGAGAGACACCGTATTCTTTTGAAAGCTTAGACAAAGAACTCATGAGGCAGGTTGATTTTGTTGTCCCGGGAGAGTGCGCAGTTAGGCAGGCTTCAACGGTTATTGATTGCTCAAAGACTCCCTGGCAGATTATTCGTCAAGGAGCAGTTACGGTTAACATATGAACGTACTGTATATTGATACATCAAGTAACAAAGAGATTGTTGTTAGATTACATTGTAACGGGAAAAAACATACGGTCAAACAAGCAATCGATCAGCGGAGAGCCCAGGTTGTTTTGTCTCTCGCCGATGTTTTATTAAAAAAACACGGCTTGACTGTGCAGGATCTCGATGCGATTGAGGTGAATACCGGACCTGGTTCATTTACCGGTTTGCGAGTCGGGATTTCCGTTGCAAATACGCTAGGCATTGCCCTTCAAATCCCCATCAACGGACAGGGACCGGGCGTGCTGGCTGAACCGCGTTACACGTGATATACTTTTTTCTATGACCCATTCGACTCCTTTCAGTCGCTCAGGGTCATAGTGAGCTTATTGTCGAACTATGAGAGAGTTTCTGCACCATCTCTTTTTGCCGCACGAATCAAATAATTACCGAGCAAAAATTCTCCAGCATAAAAGCATTTTATTAATCATAGCAGCTCTTTTTATCGGGCAGTTTTTTCTTACGCAGATTCAGAAAGGACACTCAGGAGTGCTCGGCATTACTGCCAATATTTCTGCGGATGAGCTGTTACAATTAACGAATCAAAAGAGATCAGAGGCAGGGCAGGCCCCGCTTGTTCTCAATCAGGAGTTGTCTCAAGCAGCCTATAAAAAAGGGCAAGACATGCTTGCGAAGAACTATTGGGCGCATAATAGCCCTGAGGGACTGACGCCTTGGGTGTTTATTAAGTCAGCCGGTTATGACTATCTCTATGCCGGGGAAAATCTGGCAAAAGGGTTTATCACCGCTTCTGATACCGTTACCGCATGGATGAATAGTTCGGGACACAGGGATAATATGCTCTCACCCAATTATAAAGATATAGGCTTTGCAGTTGTTACGGGAAATTTGACCGGGGATGAAACAGTATTGGTGGTTGAGATGCTTGGCAGTCGCAACACTTCTCAGATATCTCCATCAACCAACGTACAAGGAAATGTTTCCGTGCAAAGAATAGTTTCGATCATCCCGACAGCCATGCCCACAGCCGCTCCGACCGTTCCGCCTGCAATCAATTACGCTGCCTTGCCTCCTAATATTTTTGTCGCATCGGTGCAAAGTGAGCCGCTAATTGATAAACAAACTTTTACCAAGCGGATTGGTATTTTACTTGTTGGGATAGTTCTTGTGGTTCTGGTTGCCGATATAATCTTTATTTCACGCAGGAGAATCGTTCGCATCATTACACATAACCTTGATCATATTATCTACTTTGCAATTATCTTATTAAGTATATTGATTATGGCCAGAGGAGTAATTTTATAATGACGGACCAATTTCACAAACACATCGCCTACTATATAGGGTTAGGAATGGTTTTGTTATTGGGTTTGCCGTTACTTGCGCTCACCGGTTTTAATAAAGCTTTTCAGATATCTGTTGTGATTTTACTTGCCCTTTTTTATGTGCTCTGGGGACTCCTTCATCATTATATGCATCATGATTTACATACAAAGATTGTGTTAGAATATATAGTAATGGCTGCTTTGGGCGTCAGTATAGTATTTTTCGTGATAGGATAGTTAGGGTATGACCCTCCTTCGTCCCGCCAAGGCGGGACTACGGAAGGGTCATAGTGAGTATATCGAACTATGAAAGGAATTATTCTCGCGGGAGGACTCGCAACAAGACTTCGGCCTCTCACGCTCGTTACCAACAAACATCTTCTGCCGGTATATAACAAGCCAATGATTTATTATCCCTTGGAAGCGATGGTGCATGCTGGCATTAAAGAAGCGCTTATTACATCATCTCCTGACCATGCGGGGGATTTTGCCAATCTTTTAGGGACGGGAGAAAATTTTGGCCTCAGACTCTATTATGCTGTGCAGGAAAACCCGAAAGGTGGTATTTCAAATGCGATTGCGCTTGCAGAGGAGTTTGCCCTTGGCGAAAAAACGCTCGTGATACTCGGAGACAATATTTTTAACTACCCGCTGAAAGCTATTGCTGATCATTTCGCATCAGTTGAAAAAGGCGCGATCGTTTTTGGTATTGAAATGGGTACAGATTCTGGTCAATATGGCGTTATAGAATTGGACGAGAATAAAAAAGTACTCTCTATCGAAGAGAAACCCCAAAATCCAAAGTCCAATATCGCCCAGACCGGCATATACATGTATGACGAACGGGTATTTGACTTTATCCGAACGCTTAAGCCGTCTCATCGGGGGGAATTGGAGGTAACAGATTTGAACAATTATTATGTCCAAGAAGGGACAATGCAATGCCACCTTCTTAACTGGTGGATTGATGCAGGGACATCATATGATGAGTTGCTTCGTGCAAATAACTTAGTAGCTGATAAGGTGCAGAAAGGAGAACTGTCCGGATCAATCAGTCATGAGTAAGATTCGCGTTGTTTCTCAAAAACCTGTCTTCAAAGCAAAGCTCTTTAAGGTTTTCGAAACAAAACTTGTTGCGGGTAAGACGCATACGCATTTCGATATAAGGAAAGATCCCGTTGTCTCTGTTTTTCCGGTGAATGACAAAGGAGAGATCTACCTTCTTTCACAGTATCGATATTTCTTTAAAGACTATATTGTCGAGGAGGTAGCAGGGTATATTGATAAAGGAGAAAAGCCGCTTGCCGCGGCAAAAAGAGAGTTACAGGAAGAAGCAGGTATTAAGGCTGCAAAATGGACACAGCTTGGATCAGCGGATCTTGCAGCAAGTATAATAAAGGGAGAATACTATTTATTTCTCGCTCAAGACCTAAAACTAGGCAGCGCTCAGCCCGAGGACGATGAAGATATATCCGTTATTACAATGCCGCTTGCTGATGCAGTAGACATGGTGCTTTCCGGAAAAATAAGGACAGCAATCAGTATGTTTGGTATTTTACTGCTTGATAAGCTAAAACAAGAAGGAAAACTATGAAATTATTAGTCACTGGTGGTGCAGGATTCATAGGATCAAATTTTATTCTTTACTGGATGAAGAAATATCCTAATGATCAGATTGTCAATTTTGACAGTCTCACGTACGCAGGTAATTTAGAAAACCTAAAAAGCGTTGAACAAAATGAACGCTATCAATTTATTCACGGAAACATCTGCGACGCGCAAGCAGTTGCAAAAGCAATGACAGGTGTTGATATTGTTGTTCATTTTGCCGCTGAGAGCCATGTTGATCGGTCTATAAAAGAGCCTTCACCTTTTGTCATGACGAATGTCTCAGGTACGCAAGTATTACTCGATGCGGCAATGAAACAAAACGTGAAACGCTTTCATCATATATCATCGGATGAAGTATTCGGAGCCTTGGAACTAGGAACATCGGATAAATTTAATGAACGAACACCATATAACCCCAGAAGTCCATATTCGGCAAGTAAAGCTGGATCTGATCACTTGGTGAGGGCTTACGCAATAACCTATAGATTGCCGATAACAATTTCCAATTGTTCCAATAATTTCGGACCATACCAATTTCCCGAAAAACTTGTTCCTTTAGCTATTACAAATTTACTGGAAGGAAAGAAGGTGCCCGTCTATGGAGACGGACTCTATGTCAGGGACTGGCTCTATGTTGAAGATCACTGTCGCGCTTTGGATATGATTTTACAAAAAGGTAAAATCGGTGATACATATTGCATTGGTGGAGCTACAGAGGACCTGCCTGCCGGTAGGCAGGGCATCAATAATCTTGAAGTTGTTAAGAAAATTTTAAAAATTCTTAATAAAACAGAAGGTATGATTGAGTTTGTCAATGATAGGCCGGGACATGATAGGCGGTATGCGATTGATTGGTCAAAAATCAAGCGGGAATTGGGTTGGGAGCCATTACATTCATTCGACGAATGGTTGGAAAAAACCATAGAATGGTATAAAAACAACACTTCTTGGTGGCAACATATTAAATCCGGCGAATATCAGGAGTATTATCGCAAACAATATGGCACAACATGACATTTAGGATATTCGGCATCGGTACAACAGGTCTTGTGGGTTCGCGAATTGCGCAACTGCTAGAAGGCTCATATTCTATCTCTCATCATTCCTCTCAAACCGGTTTTGATATTACCAACCCGATGAGCCTCCTCATACTTCATAATGACACGACTCACAATACTGTGCTGCATATGGCTGCAAAAACCGATGTTGACGGTTGTGAAAAAGATAAGGATCTTGGGGAAGAAGGGCTTGCTTGGAAAATTAATGTATTGGGGACACAGCATATTGTTGATGCATGTAAAACCACAAATAAGAAACTGATTTACATTTCTACGGATTTTGTTTTTGATGGAGAAAGTACGCCAGTGGATGGGTATACGGAGGACGATACACCTTCGCCTATTAATTGGTATGGGGTGACTAAGTACGAAGGGGAAAGGATTGTCATGGAATCAGGTCTTCAGTTTCTTATCTTACGGATAGCCTATCCTTTCCGAAAAGCAGATTCAGGAAAGAAAGACTTCGTCCATGCAATTTCAGATAGGTTAAAGGTGGGTGAAAAAATCCGGGCGGTCACAAATCATATTATGACACCGACTTTTGTTGACGATATTGCGATTGCGCTAAAAAAATTGTTAGACACCGGAGCGAGTGGCATTTACCATGTGGTTGGCACGGAGTATATTACCCCTTTTGATGTAGCGGTTCAGATTGCTATGACTTTTCAATTTGATTTATCGCTCGTTGAGCCTGTGACTCGGGAGGATTTTTTTAGAGACAGAGCGCCCCGACCGTTTAATCTTTCGATAGAAAATGCTAAAATAGAGCGATTGGGCGTTAAAATGCGGACATTCACGGAAGGACTAGAAGAAATTCTAAACTCTAAATCCTAAATTCCAATTAATTTTATGACTCTTACTTTTATCGGTCATGGGTATGTCGGGTTAGTAAGCGCAACGGTTTTTGCCGATTTGGGCAATAAAGTCTGGGTTATCGGCCACACTCCTGAGAAAATTAAGACTCTAAAAAAAGGTATTATCCCGATTTATGAGCCCGGGCTTGAGGAGTTGGTTCGGCGTAATATAAAGGCAAAACGGCTCCTTTTTACGCTTGATTACTCTCCCGCAATTGCGCAGTCGGATGTTGTCTTTATCGCTGTTGGGACTCCGCCGAGTGGGAATGGCGAAGCAGATCTTTCTGTAGTGTTTGACGTTGCCAAAAAACTTGGGCAACACCTAGATGGCTATACTGTGGTTATTACAAAAAGCACTGTACCTGTTGGGACAAGTGAAAAAATACGAAAGATTATTGAGGAAGTAAAGCCACAAAAAGCAGAGTTTGATTATGCATCGGTGCCAGAATTTTTGCGTGAAGGACAGGCTATCTCTGATACGCTTCATCCTGATCGGATTGTGATCGGTACAGACTCTCCTCGGGCGCAGGATACATTGGTTGAGTTGCATAAACCCATTGTCGTTGAGGGAACTACAGAATCGCAGATGGTACTCACAAATATTCCTACCTCAGAGATGATTAAATATGCATCAAATGCGTTTTTGGCAACGAAAATATCTTTCGCGAATGCAATCGCCCAATTATCAGAGCGAACCTACGCGGATGGTCCGAAAGTTCTTGAGGCAATAGGTCTTGATAGAAGGATCGGAAGCTCATTTCTTAATGCCGGCGTTGGTTATGGCGGAAGTTGCTTTCCTAAAGACGTTAAAGCTCTCATCGTTATCGCAAAGCGCCATGGTTATGAATTCAATCTGTTAAAAGAAGTTGAGGCAATAAATAGGCAGGCTATGCAGAGCGTTGTACAAAAGGCCAAAAAACTTCTCGGAGACATTGAGGGCAAGGTCGTCACCATACTTGGGCTATCATTTAAGCCCGATACGGATGACATGCGTGATGCACCCTCAATTGTCGTAGTACGAGAATTGGCAAAAAAGGGTGTGAAGATCCATGCATATGATCCAATTGCCATGGAGAATGCGAAGAAAATATTTTCAGACGTGCGAGCGATAGAGTATTTCCCTGATGCGTATGCTGCTGTTGCAGGGAGTGATCTTCTTGTTGTTATGACTGAGTGGAATGAGTTTATGCAACTTGATCTTAATAAGATTAAAAAGATCATGCGAGAGCCAAATATGATTGATGGGAGAAATATCTACATTCCCGAGAAAGCTTTGGCACTTGGTTTTCAGTATCTTGGTGTTGGAAGATGAAAAAAATCCTGATCACCGGTATATCGGGTTTTGTAGGAGGATTTCTTGCAGAACATCTCGTAAAAACTCAAAATGAGAATACCATTATCGGCACGTATTTAGTGAAGCCCCATGTTTCTTTTCTCGATGGGATTTCACAAAAGCCAGAACTATATCAGGTTGATCTGATCGACCAACAAGAAGTTCATGGTCTCATTAAGCAAATACGACCGGATATCATTTATCATCTGGCTGCACTATCCTCACCCGCTGAAAGCTTTAAGAATCCTGCCCAGACAATCAGCAACAATATAAATGCCCAGATCAACCTCCTCGAGGCGGTGCGGAAAAATAACCTCACAGAAACAAAAATACTAATTGTTTCGTCATCAGAGGTGTACGGCGTCATTGATCCATCAGACCTGCCTGTTGATGAAGATACGCCGCTTAGACCGGTGAGCCCATATGGCGTGTCAAAAATTGCCCAGGATTACCTTGGGCTCCAGTATTTCAATGCTTATCACATGGGGATTTACCGGGTGAGGCCGTTTAACCACATCGGTCCGGGACAGTCTCCCCATTTTGTTGTTTCATCTTTTGCAAGGCAAATCGCGGAGATAGAAAAAGGAAAGAAAGAGCCAGTATTTACAGTGGGCAACCTTCACGCTAAACGAGATTTTACCGATGTGCGAGATATTGTCGTCGCGTACGCATTGATTCTACATGGAGGAAAGGCAGGAGATGTGTATAATGTCGGCTCGGGAGTTGTACACAGCATCTCAGATATTTTGGATATTCTCCTTTCCATGGCAAAAATCAAAATTACCGTTAAGGTTGATGAGGCATTGTTCCGCCCCGGGGACGTTCCGGAAATTGTGTGTGACAATAAAAAGATTAAGACACTTGGTTGGAAACCGACAATACCCATTGAGAAATCCCTTTCCGATACGCTTGAGTATTGGCGAAGTATCGTTTAGAATTAGATAAAGATTATGGCAAAAAAAGCTCTCATAACAGGAGTAACCGGTCAAGACGGTTCATATTTGGCTGAGTTTTTGCTTGAGAAGGGGTATTCGGTATTCGGGCTAACGCGAAGAACCAGCACAATTAACTATGAACGGATTAAACATCTTGAGGAAGAAATACAACTCATTCAAGGGGATTTGCTTGACCAGTCTTCTTTGGCTGCAGCGTTGTCAGAAACACAGCCGGATGAAGTATACAACTTGGCTGCTCAATCATTTGTAGCAACTTCATGGAATCAGCCCGTATTGACAGGGGAGTTCACTGCGCTGGGCGTGACGAGGATGCTTGAAGCGATAAGATCTGTCAAGCCAGACATTAAATTTTACCAGGCCTCTTCTTCTGAAATGTTCGGTAAAGTGACGGAAACGCCGCAAAAAGAGACGACGCGTTTTTACCCGCGAAGCCCATATGGTGTGGCAAAGGTATATGGACACTATATAACGGTAAATTATCGCGAAAGTTACAACTTATACGCGTGTTCGGGGATACTTTTCAACCATGAATCCCCGAGGCGTGGACTTGAATTTGTGACACGAAAAATTAGCAACGCGGTCGCAAGAATCAGCCTCGGAAAACAGAAAAAACTGGAGCTTGGGAATCTCGATGCCAAGCGGGATTGGGGATTTGCCGGAGATTATGTCGAAGCAATGTGGATGATGCTGCAGCAACATGAGCCTGATGATTATGTTATTGCGACCGGGGAGAATCATAGTGTTAAGGAATTTGTTGAGTTGGCATTTCAGGCTGTTGGTATTTCTGATTGGGAGAAATATGTTGAGGCGAATAAGAAAGAGTATATGCGACCTGCAGAGGTAGATTATCTGATCGGCGACTACAGCAAAGCAGGGAAAAGACTCGGATGGGAGCCCAAAACCAGCTTTACTGCATTGGTTGAGATGATGGTGAAGTCAGATATTGAAATGGAGAAAAACAAACACTGATGCGAAAAATACTTGTTGCCGGTGGAGCAGGATTTATCGGATCACATCTTTGTGAGAGACTATTGGCTGAGAACTATGAAGTTATTTGCGTTGACAATCTCATAACCGGATCAGAAGAGAATCTTCGTACACTGCAAAACAATAAGCATTTTAGCTTTTTAAAGCACGATGTCATTTTGCCCTTACCTGAAAATATTTCTGCAGAAATCATTTTTCATTTAGCATCTCCCGCTTCTCCAAATCACCATAGCGCGATTAGCTACCGTGCGTTGCCAATGGAGACTATGATGGTTAATACGGTTGGGACGCTTGAACTTTTAAAATTTGCAAAAAAGCATACAGCCAAGTTCTTGTTCGCGTCTACGTCAGAAGTATATGGCGATCCGCTGGAGCATCCGCAGAAAGAAGAGTATCGCGGAAATGTCTCAACTATCGGTCCCCGATCGGCCTACGATGAGTCAAAGCGCTTCGGTGAAACGTTAACTTCGTACTTTTGGCGGCAGGTTGGACTTGATGCTCGTATTGCCAGAATTTTTAATACGTATGGACCCAGGATGCAAAAAGAAGATAAGCGGATGATTATTTCCTTTATTACCAGCGCGCTTTTGGCTGAGCCGATTACAGTATTCGGAGACGGATCACAGACCAGATCCCTGTGCTACATAAATGATATGGTTGAGGGCTTAATGCGATTGATGTTTATGTCCAACACTTCAGGACAGGTAGTGAATCTCGGTTCTCAGGAAGAATATACGGTTCTGGAGTATGCTAAGATAGTGAAGAGTCTTATAAATACTGACAGTGAAATCGTCTTTGCGGAGAGCCTTCCTGAGGATGATCCATTGAGGCGACGGCCGGATATAACAAAGGCGAAAGAGTTATTGCAGTGGACTCCTTCTATCGGTCTTGAGGAGGGAATAAAGAAAACAATTGATTATTTTAAAACAATATGAACGTAGTTATCGTATTGCCGACATATAACGAAAAAGGAAATATTGAGAAATTGATCACTATTTTGGAAAAAGAGGTTTTTCCGCACATAAAGAACCATGAAATGTCTATTTTGGTTGCTGATGATAATTCTCCCGATGGAACAGCTGATGAAGTACGAAAACTAATGAAACAATACTCCAATATTGGCCTTAATATGGGGGAAAAACAAGGATTAGGTGCAGCGTATATCCGTGCTATGACGTATGCAGTAGATAAAATGCATGCTGAAGTATTATTTGAAATGGATGCCGACTTAATGCATGATCCTCACAAGGTCCCTGAGTTTTTGAAGAAAATTGATGAAGGGTACGATATAGTTGTAGGAACTCGCTATAGTGATGGTGGTTCGATGCCTCCAGAGTGGAAAATTCATAGAAAAATATTTTCTGTCACTGCTAATTTTTTGGTTCGTGGTATTCTTATGCGTTTCTGGATTCATGATTGGACCGGTGGGTTCAGGGCACTTAAAAAAGAAGTCTTTTTGAAAGAGAAAAACAAATTGCTTCAATACAGTGGATATACATTCCAGGTGGCTTTTTTACATCAAGCAATGCAAGATGGTTTTAAGGTTGGCGAGGTGCCATTTCTAGCAAGAGATAGGACACTAGGTAGGTCAAAAATCGCGCCACTTGAATATATTGTCAATCTTTTTAAATATGTTATTGTTGCACGGTTTTGGGAGTTGGTTCATTCTCCGTTTTTGAAATACGGCGTAACAGGATTTGTAGGCTATATTATTAATGCCGTTGCTATTGAGATATTCAGGCAATACGTCGGCTTACCTTCTGTCTGGTCAGCTTTTATTGCCGCTGAGCTTTCAATAGTTTGGAATTTTAATGTTAATAATTTTTGGGCTTTCTCAAGTCAGAAAATCGATAATCCTCTAAAGCTGCTTTTGAAATTTGTCCAGTTCAACCTTGTTTCTGCAGGATCTGTAGGTATTATAACCTTGTCGATATATTTTTCCACGGAAATTTTCGCTGATACAATATTTGTTCGGCAGATAACCTTGCCTCTGGCAGTTGGCTTTCTTGTGATTCCTTACAGTTATAGTATGTATAATATTTTTATATGGAAAAGATGGCATATTCCATTTTTGGCCAGGCTGCAAAAGATGGCGGGGTGATCAGAATTAAGAATGTTTTTCCGCTGTTAATTATCCTAGCGATACTCTTACTGGCTGCGTTTTTGAGATTGTATAAGATTTCCGAATACATGACGTTTTTGGGTGACGAAGGAAGGGATGTGATCATTGCGCGTCAAATATCCCAGGGATACTTTACCCTTCTCGGTCCGCGTTCATCGGCAGCTGATTTTTTTTATGGCCCGATTTATTACTACATGATTACGCCCTTCTTATGGTTTTTCCGCTATGATCCTGTCGGACCGGCGGTAATGGTAGCTTTGATCGGCATTGCGACCGTATATCTTGTGTATAGAGTAGGGAAAGAGTTTTTCGGCTCCGAGTATATAGGACTATCGGCGGCAGCGCTCTATGCCGTTTCTCCCATTATGATTGCGTACTCGCGGTCGTCCTGGAATCCAAACCCGTTGCCTTTTGTTTCTCTTCTTACACTTTATTCTTTGTATAAAGCAGTATCCTCAAAGAGAGTTTGGTTGTTTCTTTTGATCGGTATACTCCTCGGAATTGCCATGCAGCTGCAGTATCTTGCTTTGTTTTTAGCGGTAATTGTCGCTGTCTTTACTTTTATCGGAACTTGGTATGTGGTGAAAAAAATTGATCTACTTCTATTAGCAAAACGGTACGCAACGATATTTATCGGTTTTCTGATTGGGTTTTCGCCTTTTTTAGCTTTTGAGATGCGGCATGGATTTCCCAACTTCAAAACGATTCTCCGATACATTTTCACTGATGAGCTGCTACCGGTTGATTATGAAGAGAAGTTTTTCCCATTAACTGTTTTGAGCGTTGTATTTCGTCTCTTTGGAAGATTAATCACGAGGTATCCGCCACCGGAACAGGTAAACATCGGAATACACCCTGAAATTTTTGTTTGGTATGTTCTGACTATAGTTCTTATAATTGTGACTCTCTTCTTTTTTGTGAAGATGAAACTATCATTGGCAAAAGTATTGCTTTTGGTTTGGTTTGTCTTGGGAGTTGGATTATTTGGGTTGTATAAAGATCAGATCTATGACTATCATTTCGGATTTATGTTCGCCCTGCCATTTCTTCTGGTAGGAAATTTATTTATGCAAATTGCATCGGTTAAAAAATCCAAGGTAGCATTGTCTATTTCTTTCTTATTATTTGCATTTCTCTTTATTTTCAATCTTTATGGAAATCCATTTAGAGATCCGCCTAATAGACAGAAAGATCAGGTGAAGCAGATTGCGGAGTTTGTTATTTCCAAAACCGATAACATGTCCTTTAATTTCGCATTACTGACACAGGGTAATTCCGATCATGGGTACCGCTACTTTATGGAACTGGCGGGTAAAACACCGACAACTATTGAGAATCCGCAAATAGATCCGCAAAGGTCATCGGTTACCGATCAATTGCTGGTTGTTTGTGAGGATCCACAGTGTCATCCTTTGGGAGATTCATTATGGGAGGTTGCGGGTTTTGGTAGAGCAGAAATCGCCGGCGAGTGGCAGGTATCGGTGGTCAAAGTATATAAATTGATACATTACAATGAATAAATTTATTTTTTTTATATTGCGCTAATTGACAAAACTCATGTAAGCTTTTACAATTATTTTACTTGTTGTTTGACTTCTCTGCCTCAGTCACTTCGACAAACTTTGTCTTCTCGTTGTATGTTTTAAATAACTGACAATCCGATTTGCTGGAGATGAGATGAACACACACAGATACATTTATTTGAAAAATAATGTGCAAAACAAAACTCTAACTGTTGGAATTGTCGGCATAGGATATGTTGGCAGTGCATTAGCTCACTTGTCAGCCGATGCTGGCTTTCAAACGATAGGTTTTGATATTAATCAAGAGAAGATTGATAAACTGGTAAGTTCATACAAAAAAAATCTATCAGCGAGCAAAGATTTTTCTCTTCTAAAACAATGTTCGGTTATTTGTATATGTGTGCCTACCCCCGTTTACAAGGATAAAAAACCAGACTTTCGGCCATTAGAATCCGCATCTCGGACTGTTGCGGATAACTTGCAAAAGAATCAATTGGTTATTCTTGAAAGTTCTGTTAATCCAGGCGCAACAAGAAATATTGTTCTCCCAATGCTTGAGGCGTCCGGGTTACGCGTGGGAAAAGATTTCTTTTTGTCTTTTTCGCCTGAGCGCGTGGATCCGGGGAATAAAGAATTTGCCTTGCAAGATATACCAAAAGTCATTGGAGGATATGACGAAAGATCCGCAGAACTCACGGCTGCGTTCTACAGTCATTTTATCAAAAGAAATATAGTAGTTTCTTCTCTTGAGGCTGCCGAATTAGCAAAGATTTTGGAGAATACCTATCGGTTTGTCAATATTTCTCTTATCAACGAAATTTCCGACTATGCTTCGGCAATCGGAGTAGATATATGGGAAGTTATAGCAGCTGCCTCAACAAAGCCATTTGGTTTCCAGGCACATTATCCCGGACCAGGAGTAGGTGGACACTGTATTCCGGTTGACCCATACTATTTGTTGGAAGATGCTCGTAAAAAGGGAATTACATTGCGGATGGTGAAGGAAGCCGGAAAAGTCAATGACAGAAGGCCGAAGAAGATTGTGCGGCAGACGCTTGAGATATTAAGTAAAACGAACGGACAGAAAAGGCAACACAAAATATTACTGGTTGGTGTTTCTTATAAATCGGATGTGGATGATGTGCGGGAATCGCCAGCGCTTAAAATTTGGGACTTGTTTGCTAAGCAGGGGATTTCTGTATCATATTACGATCCTTATGTCCTGCAGATCAACGGATACTCATCGGTTGATTTGAAAGATGAAGTCATCAATGAGGTAGATGTGATTGTTATAACCACCAATCATTCAAATATTCCCTATGGCGATTTGGTTAAGCATAATAAGCCGATACTTGATACCCGAAATGTATTTAAAAAGCTAAAAAATCATCATATTTTCCGCATATGAAAACATGTTTAGTGGCAGGCGGGGGAGGGTTCATAGGCATAAACCTCTGCAGGGTTTTACTAGAAAAAGAATACCGCGTAATTGCAATAGATAATTTCATTACATCTTCAAAAGAAAATATTCAGGAACTTTTGAAAGAGCCTAATTTTACGTTTATAAAGCATGATATCGTTAAGCCTTTGCCAAAATCCATAACTGGTGCTTTGATAGATGAGATTTATGATTTGGCCTGTCCCACTGGTGTTCCAAATCTTGTTCCATTGGCAGAGGAGATGCTTCTTGCTTGCTCGTTGGGTACGAGAAATTTGTTAGAGCTTGCGAGAAAAAAGCGCGCCGCCTTTCTGATTACAAGTTCAAGTGAAGTTTATGGCGATCCGAAAGTTTTTCCGCAGGATGAAAATTATACTGGCAATGTAGATACCTTAGGGGCAAGAAGCCCGTATGAGGAAGGAAAACGATTCGCCGAAAGTTTGCTTAGTATGTATGTGAAGAAGTACGGAATTGACGGAAAAATTGTACGCGTATTTAATACCTACGGACCATATATGTCCCCTCATGATACGCGAGTAATACCGACATTTTTGCGACAGGTGAGAAACGATTTACCTTTAACCATCACAGGGGACGGGTCGCAAACAAGAACATTTTGTTTTGTTGATGATTTGGTTTCAGGACTTATTCTGGTAATGAAAAAGGGTGAAAAGGGGCAAGTATATAATTTGGGGAGCAACGTTGAGGTGGCAATTCATGACCTAGCGAAACTCTTCATTAAAGTGGCAAACTCAAACAATACGATCAAATTTGTTGAACGCCCAGCGCATGACCATGCTAGGCGTTTACCCGCAATCGATAAGGTAATGGGCCTGGGGTGGGAAATTGGCATCCCGCTTGAAACAGGACTTAGTAGGACATTACGATGGGCTGGATTATAGGTTTTTTTACACTCGCCGGACTGAATTTTACTTTTTGGCTATGCGTTGGCATAGTGCGATACATTGTTGAAAAAATACAAAGCTCCAAAAGACATAAAAAACATAGATTATCACCTAATCCAATCACATTAAACGATGTTGCAGCAATAGTCCCCGCACATAATGAGGAACTGAGCATCAGAAAAACTCTTACTGCGTTATTGGAAGTGCTGCCGAGAAAAAGTATTTATGTTGTGAGCGACAATTCATCGGATAGAACAGTTGAAATTGTCAGGTCTATAAGGGTTCGCTGTCTTGACCTTCGCCCGAATAGAGGAAAGGCCAGGGCGCTTGTTAATATTATGGAAGAATATGGTTTGCTCAAAGCATATAAAGCGATATTGATTAATGACGCCGATTCCATAGTTGATAAAAACTTTATCAAAAATGCACTGCCTATGTTTCGAGATCCTGAGATAGCAGCCGTAACTCCGCACGGCTTAACTGAGAAAAGGAAGTATGGTTTTAGGGAAATGTATTATATCGCATATAGAATTCGTTTATGGCGCATTATTCAACTGGGCATGCGATTTGGACAGACCTGGAAACTGACGAATGTCAGCTATATTATTCCAGGAAGTTATAGCATTTACCGGACGAGTGTGTTGAAAAAAATTGAAATTGATGCGCCTGGTCTTATCATTGAGGATTTTAATATGACATTTGAAGTGCATAAGAAAAAACTCGGTAAAATAGGATATAACCCTTCTCTTTTTGCCACCCATCAAGAGCCGTACACCTTACGTGATTACATCAAACAAGTAAAACGCTGGAACGTCGGATTCTTCCAGACCGTTAAAAAAAACGGAGTATGGCCGAGTTTTTTTTGGCTCGCGACAGGGTCATTTCTAATAGAACTGACTATGTATGCTATTTTCCTTTTAGGAACCCCAATACTTATCCTAATGTTTTTTCTTAATTCTTTTGAGCCAATATCCGTTCCATATGTGTATGGACGCTTGACACTTCTTGATTTGTTTATTGGCGTATTCTTTATGGATTACCTATCCTCTGTCGTAATTGCGGTTGTTGAAAAAAAGCCGATTATACTCTTTTATGCATTGGGCTTTATTTTTTTGCGCTATGTTGACTCAATTATTTACTTAGTCTCCATTCCTATTGCTTTTACAACAAGCTATGAGGGTATATGGAAAAGTCCAGGGAGAAAATAATATAATTTTAGAAAAGGCTACAACACAGCATCGAGTGCTACAAGGATTTGCTTCACATTGTCTTCGGTAAGGCCAGGAAAAATAGGCAGTGAAAGAGTAGTACATGAGATGTTCTCAGCATTGGGGAATTCATTTTTAGGCAGATGTAGTACATTATGGAATTGCTGATAATTTTCAAGTGGCGGAATTGTCGTTACGCCTTTCTTTGCTAGTTTTTGTAATATAGCATCTCGCGTTTTTTGATCAGGAAATTTTATGACGAAACGATAGTGATTCACGTTAGCTTTTTCTTTTTTTGGCCAGTAAGGAATATTTTTTTCATCAAGAAGTTTTTGATACGCCGTTGCAATTTGCCTCCTCCGTTTTATAAAAGAGGATAATTTCTTAAATTGTGCATTGCCAATGCTTGCAGCAATATCTGTCATCTGATAGTTATAACGAATAATATAATTATCCCTTCTATCATAGTTTATGAGATCTTTTAATCTGTGATATTTTGCTTTGTCATTTGTCGTCACAATACCTCCTTGGCCGGTTGCCAGCATTTTCGTCGTGTAAAAAGAAAAGACACTGAGATCCTCAAATGATCCGAGCGGTTTATTTTGATACATACTTCCTAATGCTTGTGCAGCATCTTCAATGACCGGTATCCCTAATTTTTTTATTTCATGAATTTTTGCTGGGAAGCCAAAAGTGTGAGGAACAATAATTGCTTTTGTTTTTTTGCTTATCTTCTTCTTAACGCTCTCAGGGTCAATATTAAATCCATCTTTTTCGATATCTACGACTATAGGGTTTGCTCCTTGGTAGTGTATGACATTGAGAAGAGCTGAATCGGTGTAAGTTGGGACGATGACTTCGTCATTCGGCTTAACACCTAGTAGGATCAAACAAAGATGGAGTGCAGCGCTGCCACTATTTACTGCCAATGCATATTTTTTGTGTGCAAATGTGGCAATACTTTTTTCAAATTTTTCAACTTCCGGGCCTGCAAGAAGCCACTTTCTTCTTATTGTTCTCGCTATAGCATCTAATTCTTCTTTTCCGACACTTGGCTGATTGTGAGGAATTATTTTCATACTTCGACTAACTCAGTATGACCCTGAGCGATCGAAGGGAGTCGAATGGGTCATGCGGGGCATTATAGCATAATATAAACTATGGTGTTTTTATTAATTGTTGAGCTCTTTCCATACTGCAGGGTCTTCATTGCCAAGCCGCCAAAAAGCGATACCCCCAACACCTAATTCCTTTGCCAGCTTTATTCTTTCTGACACACTCTGGGTATTCTCAAACCAAATGACGTGATTGTTTTCATCAGCATCATATTCAAAAAACGGAGTTTGCGATTTCATATCCCATTGTACTTCCGATCCATACTCTGCAATAATGGATTTTATCTTGTTGAAAGGAATATCCTCTCTATTGCCGGATGAGGAATTGTCCTCAGCTTTGTCCCATTCAACGCCCATGAGGCCAATACCTAAGTAGGTTTTTTCAGGTGCTACGTCCGCTTCGTTAAGAGCATAACTCATTACTTTTCGTATCCATCCGATTGACCCTGGAGGTCCAGCCTCTGAGAATGTACCATTCTCAAGATATGTCATAAAATGCAGCTGATCCGCGGCGTTTGAAATTCTTGCCAAATCCTGTGCATGCGAACCGTTATCTTCTTGTGATTTAAATTCTCCGGTCTTGGGGTGTATAGCAACAGCCAATATTTTTCCTTCTTTGTGGAGTGCATCGGCTAACTCTTCAATGAATAGACTAAAATTTTCCCTCTGTCTTCGTCTGAGCGCCTCATAGTCAATATTTATCCCGTCAAAGTCTTTCGTCCGTACGAGATCAACTAATTCTTCAATATGTTCTTGACGTGCCTCTTTTGAAGAAATTACTTTGTCTACGCGGTTCGGATCCCAGTCTCCACCCTCGCTGTAATCCGGCATATTCGCCACAATAGCTAAGACCTTAACACCATTGGCGTGTGCATAATCAATAATAGTCTGATCTTCAAAAGTTGATTGATATGTTGTCAGATTGCCATTTCTGTCTATCCGATACCAAAAGACCGATACAAAATCAAATGCGGTGGTGCTTTGTCTAAAACTCACAAAGGCGTTTTCTTGGTCCCAGTATGGAATCCAACCAAGAACCTTCAACTCCTTTTGTTGAGTTGTCTTTTTTAACTCCTTTAGAGGAGACTTTACACTTTTTTTAGTTACCATGCTTATTCCGACAATGTAGATAATAAGAAGCAATACAAGTATCAGTCCCAATACTCTCAGAGAGGGCATAGAAACACCATTTTATCATAGTTGTCAACCCAATTTATGTAATGTAACTGTTCAGACTCTTTGACACGATGTCATCCTGAACTCGTTTCAGGATCTCCTTTTGAAGCTAGAGAGATGCTGAAATAAATTCAGCATGACAATTTTGATATAGTTATGTCAAGAACTCTGAAGTGTTACTATGTAATGCCTAGTATTGCTCTGGACGTTTTTTGATCTGTATTGAATAGTAAATCAAGTATAGACAGATTCGTTAAGAAATTGACTTTATCTGAAAACTGTTGCAGGTAGTCGTTGCATTTCCAGTTTTGCACGATAGGAGTTATACCAAGATTTTTATAGTAATCAAGCTCCATATAGCCTGCTTGAGCCGTACCGCCATGATAGTACTCGGTTGCCCCTAGTTTTTTACAAATCGCCCCTGTCCATTCTGTGCCTTTTTGCGAACCTTCAGGTCTTTCTACGCCAAGCTCACTGCCTGTCATAATTTTTTTTAATCTGATTTTTTTATCTTTTGCCAGTTGTTTGTTTATCTCCTCAATCGTAAGTGTGCTACTATCTTCCTCTACTCCCATGAGCTTCGCGATGCCAAAGAGCATTGTTTTTATATTTAGCTCAGCAAGTGACCTATACTGTTGTTTTAGGATTTTCTCAACAAAGGGAAATAGTCTGTCAAATTGAGGAGCTTTTCCGTAAGCTGATTTTAGCGTGCCAATGTGCTTGTATGGCCATTTTGATGAGTAATCTATTTCTGTTTGATTAATTGCAAGCAGTCCATTGTGTTTTACAGGAACAGTAAGTTGATACTCTCCTTGTATCCACATGATGGGAGTATCGGCTTGATAGGACGTATGACGCTTGCGTTCTTTTCCATTATGGTGAACAAGATTTTTGGTGTACTGCGCTGAATCAAGGATGACAAATATATCAGAGCTTAATATGCGGTTAAAATAATGCAATCTTGGGAAGTATTGCGGTTGGTAAATAGTAACTAGCATGTTCTATCGATTACAGAATGTATCTATACATGAAGAAAGCTTCTGCGGTTTTTGTCCCTGCCAACATTCCTCTGTAGCGGGCTAAATTTTGCATCGCCTGAATAGATCTGGGGTGAGGAACAGGTCTGACCTGAGATTTATATAATTTCAAAGCAGTTAATTTTGCCTGTAATTCTTTTTCCGATAAAGGAACAAAAAAATTTGTGTTATTAGGTGATGCATTCCACCAATCTGCTGTCGGTACCGATTCATACCCCAACACAATATGCTGCAGGGGTTTTACAGCATCGGGAGCTGGCCTCGTTGCAGCAAGTACCGATCGTGTTGTCGCCGCATGATCTTGATTGTAGTCGGCAAGAAGCGGTGTTACGACCATGGTGGGTTTGATTATATTTAAAGAAATGCTTTTTCCGTTTTCTATTTCTACCATTATATCTTTTTGCGGGACCTGATCTAATTGTAAATGGAAATTATCGCCCGCGAAAGCAATTCTATAATTATCATATTGTAAGTATTTTGCTGCTTTTTCAATTTCGGCAAGTCGTTCATCAGTTTTCGTAACTTTGTGTTGGGAGTATTCCTTCGTTTCGCCGACAGTCAGAAAAAGTACATATACTTTTCCTCCTGCGTCTTTTACTCTTTTGATAAGTCCACCGCAGCCTAATACTTCATCATCTGGGTGAGGAGAGACAATGAGAAGTTTCTGATTTTTCAGATGTAACATGGCGCAACAATAGCATATTGTAGAATACATTTCAAGAATTTCCCGTCTCTGTAATCTAATTACAGGATTGCCTATTGACAAAGCATTATTGTTACTGTATAAATGCA
>CAZTFV010000012.1:0-20320 GCA_964613075.1 uncultured Gammaproteobacteria bacterium
ATCTTGCAACATGGATAAAAAGCTATTTCAGCCCTCAAGCAAAGTTCTCAAAGTTACCGCTTAACAACTATAACTTTGAGGCTGTTGAAGATTGTGGATATATGATGTGCATGCGATATTATTTTATAAAAATCGGAGGTCAAATCTATGGCGTAGCTCTCTATGCAGATGGGACAAATGCCGAAAAAGCCTCCCGTGAGAACGCGCTTCTTTACATGCTCAAATCACTTCGATTTAATGGTTCGGAAGACGCTTCGGTGACAAAAGAAACAGCAATATCCAAAGTGAAAGCGCTACCTGAAGTAATGGACTTTCTTAAAAGAGTCCCGAATGGCCAAGTTGCAGTAAATGGCGAAGAAAACAACTTGTATTTAATTCAAGTATACGAGGTAACAAACGGCCACACTGCCACATTTAATTGGTATAGAGTAGATAAAACTTCAGGAGAAGTAGAAAAAGAGTTTTAATGAAGACTTTTAGGTTTTCTTTTCCTCGGTTTTCTTATTAATCTTTTTAGTTATCCCGGAAACTTTTTGGCCAAGCGTTTTGTAAAGAGCTAGAAGTTTACCTTTTTTATATAAAATAAGTGCTGTTGCCATCAAACCTAAGATGACCACTACGGGAACAAAAATCTTGGTGCTGGATTTTTGTTTTTGATTTTCTTGTTTTACGTAAGCTTGTTCCCTATTTTCTTCCTTAGGCTGTTGCAGGGGGACAAAAGCTAAATCTTGCCTATTATCGTTAACTGAAGAAAGCTCAATTTTTTCACCGGTAATTAGGCTTTGGACCTCTACCTGCCCTTCGTAAACACCAATAGTCGAATACCTTTGTTTTTGATTGTAGGAAGTATAAAATTTTGTCCCCTTGACTCGGGCAGTCGCGCTGGGAGTTCTCGTTTGGATTACTCCTTGATAATTTGCTTTTTCATAACGAATCTCAACTTTTCCAACCTTAATGTCAAACCTGACATTTGGATCATTTCCCTGGCTTGCAGAACTTCTATTGATGGTGACATAGCTACCATGAGATATATTGGCAATGCCAAATTTTCCATATATCCACACATTGCCATCTATTCCGGTAAACACCTGTGATCCCTCGGGAATCGCAGTACCTTCTCTCAGGGGTTCCCAGAAATTACTCCCCGGCCTTTTAATGTCGACATCTCCATCGAGAGAAAGTACGCCTAAGCCAAGTGGAACCCTTGCTGTTTGGATTGGTATGTTCAATTGGTTGTCATTAGGATCCCAGTCCGCCATTTCATCTTGCATTTCTTCCATAACTGAATCGCTTACAGACCGATCATGGCCTACTACCAACAGCGCTGTTTTCCCATTCTGCTCTATTTTTTTAATCTGGGCGCCACCTTCACTTGCCTTAGTCTCCGGGGGTAGTCTCCAACTATCCCAACAGTAATTCTGACAAACCGACTGATAAGACATTTTGTCCGTAACGCAACTATCAAGAGGACCTTCAAAAGGACACTGATATTTAGCTTCCACCTGATCGGCGCAATCCCATGCGCAAGCCGCGTAAGGAGCTTGCGTATCCGTCATAGGAGAAGGCTGAGGTGATGTTCCTTGTTGAGTCGAAATGCCATCACCGCATCGTCTTTTTATCTCTTTCTCTTGTGCTTCTTCATCAATAAGCATCTCATAGCATTTGCCTGAAGTTTTAGTAGTTATTCGGGAACCCCACTTATCAAATCCTGCCCCAGCTTTATCAAGACATTCCTCTCTCGGACGTAAAAATTCCGTTACGACTTCATTAATACAGTTTAGATAATCTTCTGTCGATAACCCTGAAGGCGACGGAGACGGGCTGGAAGCTGAACAATTTTCTTTATTCTTATTGTCCCACTCTACAAATTCCGGATACGTATTCATACAGTTGATGATGGCGCCTGTAGATTTTGCTCCAGTCTTTTTCCAACAAATATCGAAATATTTTTTGTACATCGGATCATTTGCGTCTCCCCCGCTTAAGTAACATTCCATTTGATCATTTGTCAAAGGTTGCGCTTTAATTTGTGATACATTCGCGAAGAATGAAAAAATTAAAATGATAAAAATAAAAAAGATCATTTTTTTAAGCATAATTATTTTCTAGTTTTTAGTTGCAACTGCTGCCAGAGAAGCAGAACAGTAACATCACCAACAAGTAAAAGCAAAACGGCAATAATCGGTGCGATGTCGTAAAGAGTCAATGTAAACGTTCCTGGTCGAAATGGTAAGAATGTTTCCGTCCAAGGCAAGATTCAAACCGGTTTTCGCACCTAATTCCGGAGGTCCGCCTCCAGGCGAGGCAGGTAACCATGGAAGAAACGTCAAGACCAGGACAGCAAGGTTAATGCCGAGTGCGGCTTTTCGGAGTCTCTCAACCTTCTTTTTTGAAAAGGAATAATAGAATGTCTTAAGCGCCCAAAAAGATATAATTCCCCAAACTATCCAAAAAATTGTAGTTTCCATGGATGTTGATGACTTTCTGCCATGGTTTTGTCTGGGCATTAATTTATTATGATACTATTAAGAAATGAAAAGCAAGAGTAAGCTAACGGTAACGTTTTTCAATTCATAATAATAGTAAAGCTGGTGATTTTGAGTGGATTATCTTGCCGAGTTCATCTCTTTCAACAATAATTCTTTCTTTTCTGGGATTAGGCGAGTGGAAACTGAAGTGGAATACTGCCCGCAATGCTCTCGCATGCGAGGCGGGCGGGTCTAAATATTGGTTTTTTCGTTGATTGTACCAATCTGTAAACTCATATCCCCATATTTTAGCATACAAATTTTCCATTGACTAATCTGTTACGTCATTGTAATATGTAAGTAATATGAATTCCCCAAAAAGTAAAGAAGAAAAAATGAAATATGAAAGAATTGTTAAGCTTGTTCAAAAAGCCGGGAAAGAGGCAGCCAAGTTTGTGCAGCAAAATAAACAACTTGATCCCCAACTACGCTTAAAATACTTCTAGGAAACCTAGCTTAGTAGTTTAATCATGTTTCTTTTTAGAGAGCATTTCTAATGGATCGTTTTCTTTAAGGACCTTTTTTACCGCCTCTATCTCATCAATTACTTTGTTCGCTAATGGGATTGCTTCTAATGCCTCTTTTGTTAACGATTTTGTGTCTTTACTTGAGCTAAATAATTTATGCGCAAACATATTTCTAAGATAAACAAGCTTCTTGAGTTCTTGTTGTAGTGTGGTAAGCGTTTTGGAATCATATGTTAGCAGATGTTTTCGAATCTTTCCAAGTGTCCAATCATCCATATCTATTGGTTTCAAAGCTTTACGTCTAATGATCTGTGAACTGCCCGAAAAACCTAAATGCAAATCAATCTCTGTAATTAATTGCTTTAATTCGAACTCTACTAGCTGTGACTTTAATAGGAATACCGATATGGCCATAATAGGAAATTCTGACAATCTTTCTAAAGCAGCGATTTGATCCTTCAGGAATGACATCTTTGCTTGCCAAGACAACATCATTTCCAAAACTTTTTCTGCAACCTCCTTTTCAATTTTTGAATCGTAAGCTTTTGCCATATTTTATTCTTTAATACTTGAGCCTATCTTATCCAGAATTACCCATATTAGCAATACAAACTTGACAAACTCAGCCTATAGTAGTATAATCCCATAATATTATGTGCTGTGGTAGTTTTATATGAATATGAAGATTTTGCTTCCAATATTAATATTTCTTGCCGTTATAGGCGTTGCTGTTGCGAATGCTAATTCTCAAAAAGCTCAAGTTCTTTCTGAAAACGAGGTAATACCAACTGTTGCTCCTACCCCACAGCCTTCTGAAAAGGCATTAAAAATTGCATCATTTGCTGTGTTAAGAATGACTGAAGCTCAAAAAACAGAGTTTAAGAAAAAATACGGAGACGAAAATATGTCAGATGCCGAATTTATTAAGTCTTGGTCATTAAAAATGGACGAAGACCCTACTCTTATGGCTCAAAATGAAGCAATAATGGAAAAACATATAGCATCTGAAAATCAACCAGTTTATTACAACACATACGAAACTTCCGAACCGTCAATTGATACAAACCAAATAAATAACAATCTTCAGCAGCAACAGCTTAATAACAAAATTCAGCAACAGCAACAACAGCAGCAGCGGTCTATTGAAGAACAAGAAAGAGCAATTAAAGAACAAGAACGAGAAATGGATAGATTACAAAACGATATGAGATGGGAGTGTATCTCTGCAGGTGGCGTTCCTGTGGGGAATAAGTGTATGTAACTACTATGAAAGATGATACTTATTGGGGTTGGGCGCTCATAACAGGAGTATTAGTATTTTTTGGAGTTTGGATTTACGCTTTGTCCCAGTGGGGCTTTTTGTTTGGAATTATGTTTGGTTGGATACCGGCAATTATTGCTGGTGTTATTGCAGGAGCATTATGGCCTCTAGTTGCAATTGTTGTTGGTCTATTAATTCTTTTAGTTTTAAGCTTATAAGAAAACCTGCGTTTGGGTAATTCTTCCCTTCTTATCTCTCTCAATAATTTCCATAAACTTTCGTGGGGTTGGAAGTTTGATTTTCTAATACACTACTACCCAATTAAGCCTAACGATTTCAGTGTATCGTTAATAACAAAATTATCTGTAATTCCTTCAAATGTAATTTTTTTATCTGAATAAATCCCTTTTAACCCTTTTACAAATTCATCAGCAAAAGATGGAGTAAGAACCTCTACTCCGGAGAAATCCAATATAATACCTTCAGACTCATTTGAGCCATTAATTATTTGTTTTGCACGCAAAACACCTTCCCGTCCTGCGGGTCTACTATTTAATATATTGCCAAATTTTATCATTTGAAGTGTCATAAATTATCCACCTTTATGTGTAGTTTATCATAAACTGTGCCACTGTGCCTAAAATTTTATTAACTTTAGATTCTTTCATTCCTGTTTTATCAACAATCACCAAACCATTTCCAGAATGGATCATAACTTTACCCGCGAGGTTTTGAATTGTCCATTGTTGAATAACTTTTAGCCCATTACCTCTTATTTCTCCCACTCTCCCTGTATTACCAGCTAAACCGAGCTTAATTGCTTCTATATCGTTACTTACATCAGGAAATGCTGCCTTAAGTGATCCATAGAAACCAACACCAGGGTCGCCAACCGCAATCTCTATCGTATGCGTGCTTGGGTAATGTTGCGCAGCTATAATACATCCCGATATAGTCGTTGGCCAGTTACCAAGATTATGGTCAAAAACATTATTACCCAGTTCACCAACTACAGCTGTTGCAAGCTGCGCATCGCTTTCATTTAAGCCAAAATTCTTAAACATTGTGATAAAACGGCCAAGTCTTGCACTAAATTCATCTGCAAAATGGCAGTGCATCAACTCATGTATATTTACATTATCTCTCTTAGGTATTTGTATCTCATCTAATTCCCCTTTGGCCTTATGATAACCTAGTTCAACAAGAATTTTGTCAAAACGCATTCTTTTAAGGTATGCCTTTGTTTCTGTTTTACTTGGTAAGATAAGTTTCTTATCCGGATCGGGCATTCTTTCGATAAGTAAGAGACAAATCATCACCATTGACCAAGGATGAACAAATACAACGTCAGATAAATCAATAGTAGAACCTTTGATAATTTTGCTTACATTTTTATAGAAGTTATTGAAATCAAGATTCATATTACCTTTATAGTATCATACCATTGATTGGACTATTCTCCCCCTTTGATCTCTTTCAATTATTTCTCTTGCAATTCTTGGAGGCGGAAGTTTAATTATTACTTGAAAAAGCACAAAATGTCGTATTGTGTCCGTACTACCCCAACCGATAGAGTCATGAGGCTGATTATAGCAGACTATGAAGATTGAACGGAGACATTAATTTTTTGCGGATCGAATGCAGGAATATTTATTGTTGCGTCCAAAATCTCTATTCCTAACACTTTGCCATTTTTATCCTCATCCACAATGACTGAATCGGATATTTCCCGACTCACCTCGTACTTCCCTTTTGCCAATTCTATATAGATAGCGTCCACTTTTGGGTCATATTGTATCTTCATATTATTTCCTCTTTAAATAGTAACCAGAAACTACTGTTATTTTTGAACCTTCTGTAACTGTTACCGCTTGCAATATTTTACCATCATGCATTCTCCTACGCAATCGCCTACGCCTAAAACTTGTTAGGATTTCTTGAGGATCTCGCACGGTTTGGATTATAAGCTTTTGGGAAATTCTTCGTTTTCTTAACTGACACTTCGCATGTTCAGAAAACACAATCGGCATATGCCCATCATATCACTTTATTTAAAGTGTATTAAAAAATGGGCATAGCACACTAACTGAATGTGCCAAGCTAAACCACTTTCCAGGTGGGATTGCCCCCCAAACTTCTCGATTCCACCGCTGAGCGGGGTCGCTCGAAGAATATTGTGTCGGAACCGTGACACTGTTACTGGCTAATCGGTACTTGCAAATAAAATTAGATAGTTGTTATACTCTCTACAGTAAAGCTCGGAAAATATTAATTTAAATTTGATGATGGGAGGTGAAATATTGCTATGGCACAAACAATGTACGAAAAGTTGAAAGCGAAATGTCCCTGTGGTTCAGGAAAATCATATGTAGAGTGCTGCGGACGAGGAGAAATGTGTCCCTGCGGATCCGGGAAGAAAGCGATTGACTGCTGCTTTGTGAGCCCAGAAACCCACAAGATGGATTAGGAAAAATAAGGTAGTGGGAGTTTTGAAACCGAAACAGACAAATTAATATTTATCCTGCCTGCAGGCAGGCAGGTCTGGAGGGAGTTAATCGAAGGATGAAGCTAGAGCGGCATTTTGAAAGAGTGTGCTGTACATCAAGGCGTCTTCTGCTTTCTTATCTTTGTCCTCCGAACGCAATGCTTGTTCCAATCTTTTAAGTAGTTTACCAATATACGGCTTCATTGTCTTTGTATCTATTTCTTGCTTTCTAGCGAGTGCTTCTTTTGTAAATCGTTCTGCAACTGCATAGGAATTTCTATGTAGTGCTATTGAAACGCGGTCCAAGTCCATAGCAAGAGAGGAAAGAGAGATGTAATTACTCATAAAATTTCCTGGAAAAAAAATTCCGAAAGTTGTTTAAATTCGCCTTGGACCTTGGGATCTTGAATATACCTGTCTCTATTATTATCATTTGGACGGATATTAATAAATGAGTTATAATCAATTACTTTCGTTTCCAAGTCAATACCACCGCCCCAGAGATCTGACTGGCGTGACCCCTGATCTAGTAATATTTTTTCAGACTCAAAATGCCGATTTGCGCCTGCCGAACAAAGTTTTCTTTTAATATCAATAACTGTCTTAATATATACATCAAATTCTTCTCGGAGTTTTTCTATTTTTTCTTTCGTGTAGGGATCGGTTTGTGTAATAATCACAAAGAAATTATAGCAGAGGATTAGCGGTAGGACATGACCGTTAACTTTCCCATCTAATTTGTCCTCAACGCCTTGTAATTTCTTAGTCATTCTCTCTTCGGAGGCCGTGATTTCTGCCTTGAGATTGATTTCCAGGGTTTTAATCCTCGCATTAATCAACTGACCGATCTGCTTTATCATTGGACTGACGTTTTGCATAGAACTAATATAGCAATTTTTTGATGCAGAAAACAACTGAAACAAAATGCATCAGTATGAGCAGGCAGGCGACGATTAGACGATTATGAGGAGAAAAACTGGCAAAATGTATGGATTTGAGGTAGTTAGATATCTTGACATAGCAATCAAAAGAGAGTATATTGACAGCAAATGGCTCAGCAAGAACTTTCAAGAAGAGACTTTTTAGTAAGATCCGTTAAGAGAGGCGCAGCTGCAGTATTAGTTATAGCGGGAGTAGCACAAGGAGGCCGCATGTATGGTGCACAAGAAGAAAGAGGGAAACATCTCTCTCCCGGAGACCTCACCCCAGAACTTCGAGCTAAACTTCAGGAAAAAAAATATTTTGTAATAGAAACACCGCCTGGCTTAACTATTGCAAATATGAGAAGTGCCGATTTAGATATTGCTCCGTTTCCATTATCCGATGGACAAGAAGCTATTGAACAGGATGTTCTTAGGCGTAAGTGGCTTGCTGTTAATCCGGAAGAGTTTTACTTACCAGCAAGTAAAGAAAATCCAACCCTTGGAGATTTAAATTCTTTAGTAACTAGAAAATCTACAGCGATGAGATCGGTAGATAGCGGTATACAAGTTGTATTGGGTAGCCCTGTTGAGTTAGCGTGGATTGATCTTATACTCAGACTTGAAACAGGAAAAGGATCAATTAACGGAGGGGAAGGTTTTATATTAACCGGAGCCAAAGTTGGAACCAATGGAGTTGCACTTGGAAGACGTGAGCCCGGAGGGCCATTAGAGTGGAGTACTTTTGATGCTTCTCCCAAAAACCTAGTTCCTGAGCTTCGTGCGGCCGGAATAGTAGTCGCAACCTCTACCCATTCGTCCTTATCTTAATGCGTGGAAGCGGGCCTAAGTGGTCTTGTTGGCCTTCATGAATCTGAGATAGCTCTGGCCGAAAAAGAAAATAACGATTGCGAGCAGTCCGGACACTATGTATGGCAGGCCGAGATCGACAGTCGCGATCACTCCACCTGCCAATGGCCCGATAACCCGCGCCATAGCGCCGAATGATTGCGAAATCCCAAGCACAATTCCCTGCTCCTCAGGCTTTGATTCAAGAGAGATGAGGGACTGTATGTTGACATTTAAGAGGCTAAATCCGAAAGATGAAATAGGGCCAGCCAAAAGCGTCAACCAGCCAACATATGACAATCCGATCCCGATGATTGCAATACCAAATACCCAAAGCGCTACCCGTACCATCTGTGTTTCATCAATGCGTTTTAAAAGAAGGCGTATGAAAAAAGCTTGTGTGATAAATGACCCGAGGCCAATGAGTGCGAAAAAGTGGCCGCTTTGTGCTTCGTTCCAGTGAAATCTCTGCTGTGCAAAGAGCGGAAAAACTCCTATTATTAAGGCGAGAGCAAGATTGACGAAGAAAAAAAGAAAAAGCAGAAATGACATATTTTTGGGACGCAGTACTTCTCTTGTAACAGCCATATTGAAAAACTCGATCTTTATGTGTTTTTGCAGCGCCTTATTGGACTCAGGCAACATAACAAAGATTAAAAACGTATTAATCGCCGAAAGGACGGCGGGAATTACAAAAGGGGCGGCTATGCCAAACTTCTCCCCCACAACTCCTCCCAGTAATGGTCCCACGATAAACCCCAGACCGAACGCCGCGCCGATGTAGCCTAATTTCTTTGTTCTGTCGTGCGAGGATGACGTATCTGCAATATAAGCTTGGGCGACAGGAATGTTTGCGCTGCCGATACCCGCTATGATTCTTGCAAGAACGATGATCCAAAAGGCTTGCGAAAGGAAAATCAAGAGATATGACGCTGCATTGATAAAAGAACTGATAACTAGAACAGGCTTTCTGCCGTATTTATCAGAGAGCCGCCCAAGAATCGGTGAAAACAAAAATTGGAAGAGAGAAAACAGAGAAATAACAACTCCTACCAGGAACGCTCCCCCGCCAATATTCTCTATCAAAAGCGGCAGGATCGGTATGACAATGCCGAATCCGATTAAGTCAATAAAAACAACCAGCAGTAATATGGCCGTTTTTTTATCCATAAAAAATATTGTATCATAGAAAAACATCCTGTGATAATATATCTGTATGTATGTAACAGGTCAGGCTTCTAACATAAACTTTATTGTTCGAGCGTAGTCGAGAACTATACAATGACAACTTCTCGATTCGCTACGCTCACTCGAAGAATATTCTATCAGTAGTGTGACCTGTTACGTATGTATGATCTTGTTGTTATCGGTGCCGGGCCTGCCGGTTTAACTGCCTCTATCTACGCTTCGTGTTTTAAACTCAGTCACATTGTCATCGGCGCGTTACCGGGAGGCCAGATGATGTATGCTCCCGATATCCTCAACTATCCTGGATTTGAAGAGATATCGGGAAAAGAGCTTACCGACCGGATGGTGAATCAAGTGAAAAAACGAGGAGGAGAAATTTTCATTGCAGGCGTCATAAGTATTGAAAAAACAGAAGGAAATTTTACTGTGAAGACGAATACTAATCAATCCTATACCGGAAAGGCGATCATCCTCGCAACAGGCGTTGAGCGAAGAAAGCTCAATATCCCCGGTGAGTCAGAATACATCGGAAAAGGCGTGCAATATTGCGCGACGTGCGAGCGGTTTGAATACGAAGGGAAAGTGACTGCGGTTATTGGAGGGGCAAATGCTGCGGCACAAAGCGCAATGCAACTCTCCCATGCTGCAACAAAAGTCTATATTATATACCGTGGCGATGCGCTTCGCGCTGACCCGATCTGGGTTTCGCAAATACAGCAAACTCCAAACATTGAGATTATTGCAAACTCACAGCCGACTGAAATTGTTGGAGATGGAAAGACTGTGACGACAATAAATATTAGACAAACTGGTGCTGGGTCTGAAGCTACAACAAAACAGTACCCTGTTGATAAAGTATTTATCGAAATTGGCGGTGTCCCGGGAACAGCACTTCTTATTCCTCTTGGCGTTACGGTTGATCCGGGAGGATATATCATGGTTGATGAAAAACTCGCAACAAATGTTGCGGGCATATTTGCCGCAGGCGATGTGATAAGTCACAAATACTCAATAGAACAAATCTCATCTGCAGTAGGCCTTGGGGCTCGGGCTGCTGTTTCTATTTTCACTTATCTGAAACAACAAAAAGCTCCATCTCTTTGGGGAAAAGGCCAAGTAAAAGTTTAAAATTTAGGAGAGCAGCACCCCGCCGTCAACGACGATCTGCGTTCCTGTCATGTAGGATGACATGTCGGATGCTAAAAATAACGCGACTTTCCCGATATTATCAGGCTCGCCGAGCCGATGCATAGGGATTTTGGCTAAAAATGTTTCCATGAGTTTTGCAGGATCGACTGCCGCAGTTGCCGGGTGCTGCGATTGCATCTTTTTCACACCTTCTGTCAGAATACCACCGGGTGCAATCGCGTTTACCCAGATCTTATGTGGCGCCAGCTCCAAAGCGACGTTTTTGGTGAATCCCCAGACGCCGTGTTTGGACGCGTCATAGTGCGCAAGGCCGACAGATGAAGGATGGAGTGCGTCAATTGAGGTGATGTTAATAATCTTTCCTCCCCTGCCTTGCTTTATCATCTGGTCTGCAGCGTATTTTGTGCAGAGAAAAACGCCTTTCAAATTTATTGCCAATACTTTCTCAAAATCGGAAAGGCTCATCTGCATGACCGGGATTGAAGGGTAAATGCCGGCATTGTTAACAACAATATCGACCGAACCGTATGTTGAAATGGTTTGTTCAACCGTTCGTTTGACATTGTCTTCAAGAGAAACATCACACTGAATTGCGCTTGCTTTCCATCCTTTTTCTCTGAGCTTTTTTACTGAGCTTTCTGCATCTTCCAGATGTCTGCTTGCGACAATGACATTTGCTCCCGCTTCTGCCAGACGGTAGGCGATACCAAAACCTATACCGACTGCGCCGGTAACAATTGCTGTTTTTCCTGATAAATCCAATAATTTATTTACTGGCGACATATACTCCCTTACGATCCCAGTTTACAGACTTTTTTCTCTTTCTTCAATTTCCTTTATTGTCCTCTTTGCTCTCTTGAGGATTTCACCAAACGGCGCTTTCAGCTCTGTAACAAATTTTCCTTTTACCTTACGATTAAGCGGATACTGTAGATGTTTTTCAATTTTTATAAACAGGGGCTTATGGCTTCCGATCACAATACCGGTAAGTTGTTTCTTTTTTGCAAAATCAGACACTTTTTCTGCAACCAGTTTTAAATGTCTATGCAAATGATCTTCAATATGGCGAAAAATCTTATCTTGCGCATCCCAGGTATCGTCTCCGTGCTTTACCTTCTGCGGAACGCTGTCAATAATGATCTCTTCATCCTGCTTTACTACTCCCTTCCGAAGAATAAACATTCTTGCTCTCTTTCTATCGACCAATAGTACAAGGTATATACTCATGTGTATTAGGTTATCTTTTTCGAATTGTTCGGTGATCAAAATACTCACTGTCATCCACAAAATGCAACCCTTTATACGTATCAAGTTCTGCCAGTAACTCGTCAAACCCATCGGTTATTGCCTCATGCACTGTTTTGCCAAGCATCTTGGCCACAAGCCGTCTCTGTGGAAGTATAAGGTCCAATGTGCCATCGTAATACACGGGATTATCGATTGTTTCGTGCTCGTGAAGTGGTTTTACTTCCCTCTCTGCGATGAGTCGTTTTTCGAGATGGTCAAGGCTTTTCCTTGTATGTTTTCGAATGACTATGTCAAGAAGCGGATAATCCGGAGTTTTCCATGGCGTAAAAGCGAGAAGTTTTATTGCGTATCGCACGATATATCGATAATCTTTGTCTGAAATTCGAAACAGCTTTGTCGAGACTGTAAAATGCATACGAATTTAGCCTTTAATGACAACTACCGGCTTGAGTCTCACAACTTTTCGTGCCAGACCTACTTTATCAACCACATCAACAACACCTGCGATATCCTTATAGGCAAGCGGCGCTTCTTCCGAAAGGTCCGAAACAGATCCCGTCTGAATATGTATCCCTTCTTTTTCAAGAGAGAGAAGGAGCTGTTTTCCTTGAATTTCTCTCTTTGCGGCGTGTCTGGACATCCGTCTTCCCGCACCGTGACACGTAGACCCGAAAGACTCTCTCATACCTTTTTCGCTACCAACCAGAACATATGAAGCAGTTCCCATGCTGCCGGGGATAATAACCGGTTGTCCTGTTTTTTGGTAATCACCGACAAGTTCTCTGTGATGTGGAGGAAATGCTCGTGTTGCTCCTTTTCGGTGAACAATTACTTTCTCTTTTCTGCCGTTTACCGTATGTTCTTCAATCTTTGCGATGTTGTGTGCTACATCATAGACAATAGACAAATGACTATCCGCGTCTCCTACTATATTTTTCCAGACATTCCGGACTTCATACGTAATCATTTGTCTATTGGCAAAGGCGAAATTTGCCGCTGCCGCCATGGCATTAAAATAATTTCTTCCCTCGGGCGAAGAAAAAGGAGCGCACGCAAGTTCTCGGTCAGGAACAGAAATGCCATACCGTGTCATCGCTTGATTCATGATGCGAATGTAGTCTGTGGCTACCTGATGCCCAAGCCCGCGGGAACCTGTGTGAATAAGTATTACAATCCGGTTGAGCGACAAACCGAAAGCAAATGCCACTGATTCATTAAAAATCTCATCGACTCTATCAATTTCTACAAAGTGGTTTCCGGCTCCCATAGTGCCAAGTTGATCATGTCCACGTTTTTTTGCGTGATCTGATACAGCGCTTGGATCTGCGTTTTCAAGCACTCCGTATGACTCAATATAATGAGTATCTATCTCTTCACCATAGCCTTCTTTGATCAGCCTATGGGCTCCTTCGGCAAGCACCTGGTCTAATTTGTCCGTACCAAGCTTAATTGAACCCGCGTGTCCAACGCCCGATGGGATCTCCCGATACAAATGTTTTGCTACTGTATCAAGATACGGTTCTAACTCTTCAAAAGTCAATAAAGACCGTAGAAGCCGCACACCGCAATTAATGTCATACCCGATGCCACCCGGAGAAATAACGCCATGAGGATAACTTGTCGCAGCAACACCACCGATAGGAAATCCGTACCCTTCATGTGAATCAGGCATGACATATGCTGCTTTTCTAATACCGGTAAGAGTTGCAACATTTACTAATTGTTCAAGCGATCTGTCATGCAGTATTTCCAAAAGCATCGCTTCAGTTGCGAAAATCACTGCAGGAACCCGCATGTCTTTTCTATACGTTTTGGGTATCTTCCAGGTATAGTCATTTACTTTTTTTATGTGATCTTTCGTAATATTCATAAGCTAAAACCGAAATCCTAATATCGTCCTTCGATATACTCAGGACGATCCTGAGCGGAGTCGAAGCATTGTAAATTGAAAATTTCAAATTCTAAAGGTATTTCTTAAACCAATTCGTTGCGAGTCTGGCTACTTCCTCTAAGGCTCCAGGCTCTTCAAATAAATGTGTTGCTCCTTCAACTATTTTTAACTGTTTCTCGCAGGCAAGTTTCTGAAAGGCTTGTTGGTTAAGGGTAATAACATCAAAATCATTTCCCCCGACAATAAGAAGCGTCGGAGAAGCAACATTGTCCAATACATCCATTGCCAAGTCCGGCCTGCCTCCCCGAGAAACAACTGCTTTAATTTTCTTGCCAAGTTTTGCTGCTACTTTTAGCGCAGATGCAGCGCCGGTGCTTGCGCCAAAAAGGCCAATGGATAGATTTTTTGTGTCAGGATTCTTTTTGAGCCAGGACACAATAGCGACTAGCCGATCGGTCAGAAGATCAATGTCAAAACGGGTTTCATATACCTCGTCTTCTTCCTCAGTCAAAAGATCAATAAGCAGTGTTCCGATGTCTGCATCTTGTAAGACCCGTGCAACAAAGGCATTTCGTGGCGATAACCTACTGCTTCCACTCCCGTGAGCAAAAAGAACAAGTCCTTTTGCTTCTTTCGGAATACTGAGTATCCCTTCCAGCGAAACAGCATCTATATTGATATGTATCATTCCTCATCCCGCTCAGCGCGGTCAATCGTAATACAGCATAATCGTACGCTTTTTAGGACCGTTTAACTCTAAAAGAATTGCTCGTTGAAATTCTCCAAGAGCAAGTTTGCCGTCCACAATTGGAATTGCCAGAGACGGTCCGAGAAAGGAAGAAATAACATGGTCGGGTAAACGACCGGGAATATGGCTATGCTCATACCGCCTTCCCACAATGGTGTGATGAGGAAGGACAACATCCAGCGCATCAATCAAATCAAGTTCTTTATCGGCTTGTAAGTATGCCGTAGTAAGGCCTGCGGTTGAATGAGGCAAGAACAAATGACAAAGCCCTGTTTTTATCTTATTTTTTGCCAGCACTCTGTTTATCTTATCTGTTATATCCACGATTTGTTTTTTCTTACTTGTTGTAATACTTATTTTTTCCATATTGACCCCACCTTTGCTTATACAGTTGTTTTATTATGAATAATGTAATAATTTCTAAGAAAACTATAATGGATCCCGCTTTCTATTTCCGTGATTATTATCACTAAAAGCTTATTTATTCCTCCTTGACAAAGGATCAAAAAAAACTCTACAGTAATAATATAAGGAGGTGAATATCGATGAATAAAAATACTCTCATGATGCTGAGCGGTTGGATCTTGGTGCTCGGCGGATTCGCGTGGGCATACGAAGGCATTACCGGCGATGATATCATTGAAACATTATTTGGCAGTCTTGAAGCAGCAATTGACGTTGTTGTTTTTGGAGGCGCGGCCGTTGTCATGACCTACGAGATGCTGACAAAAAAGAAAAAATAACTTATAGGTATTTTTTGAAAAAAGCTACGGTATCATGACACTTTGTGTTAGAACTGTGAACTGTTACTCAAATACCAGTCTACCAACTTGTATCATACCGGGTGTGATGAGGTGATGAAAAACAGTTAGCGGAATGCGAAGCGGGCTTTAAAATGGCGGAGGGGTAATTCTCTACCGTATGTTACCTGTATCTTGGGGATATCGTGTCGTGCATTGTATAAAATCCTTACCGCCGCGACAACCGATTGCAGATCTTCACGCTCATAGCGAAGTCGTGGGACGGCAAAGCGAACAAAATTCACTTCAGGAAATATCTCTTTGCCTGTTTTCGGATCATAGGAGCCAAAAGCAAAATTCCCAAGCTCGCACGCCCGATGACCGTACAAACCCAGAAGGAGCGCAGTAAAGGCAATGCCACCGAAATCCTCAAAGCGCTTTGTGGTGTCTTTGAAAAACTCTGTCATATCAAGATAAATTGCATGTCCGCCAAAGGGTACGATTACCGGCAGTCCTGCCTCCTGCATTCCTTTTCCAAACTCCTGAACTTGGCCTACTCTGAAGCGCAGGTACTCTTCTTTTACGACTGTTTGCAAACCCATTGAAAGTGCCATAATATCCCGTCCCGACATGCCTCCATACGTCGGGTGACCTTCGGTTAGAATTTGATGATTCATCAGCTTGTCAGGAATATCAGGATATTTTTTGACGAACAAACCGTCTTTGCGGAAAAATATGCCACCGCCAATATTGGACAAGCCGTCTTTTTTGAAGCTGATACTGAATCCATCAGCCTGGGAGAATATCTCACGGACAATCTGCTGGATTGTCTTTTCCCTGTATCCTTTCTCAAATTGCTTGATGAACCAGGCATTCTCTGCAAAACGACACGCATCCAAAAAAAGTGGGATGTTGTGTTGATGAAGAAGAGTTGAGACTTCACGAATATTCTTAAGGGATACGGGTTGCCCGCCCCCTGTATTGTTGGTAATGGTGAGGTACCCAAGGGGTATGTGCTTTCTTGAGGTTTTCAGTAATTCTCGCAAGCGATCAGTGTCCATGTTTCCTTTAAAGTAAGCTGTGGAGCGTTTGTTTTTCAACTCAAGCGAAAAGAGATTGCGCGCTTCCATATTATTTGCCTCGATATTGGCAGCAGTCGTGTCAAAATGGCCGTTACTTGGGATAATCTGCCGGACATTTTTTTTGCCAAGTTGACTAAAAAACGCATGCTCCGCAGCTCGTCCTTGGTGGAATAAAAATGCGGTTGGCTTGTTGTCTTTTGTTGGCGTAACAAACACTTCGCCAAAGGTTTTCCCGATTGACTCAAGCAGCTGAAAATAACCCCGGTTTGAGCCATACGCTTCATCGCCCAGGTGGAGGGCAGCCCACTGCTCATTGGTCATCGTCGTTGTGCCGGAATCGGAGAGCAAATCACACCCTGTAATCATCTCCGATGGGAAGAAAAAGACATTGAGGCCGACTTTTTCCAGCATGTCGACTCGCTCTCTGGCCGACGCTACTTTTTTAAATTCCACTGAATGGTTAATGTATGGTCGAGGAATCACAGGCAAACCTGAATCTGTGGGCAGTTTCTTTAGCAACTGCTGAAACGTCATATTGTGCTTGAGATTATAACACATGGCTTTAATCGTCCTATAGCTTTGAACTTTCCTTCTATTTTTGCTACACTTTCCTATTATATGGCAGAACTTGAACCAAGGAGATCTGAACTCCAAACGCCTGAGGCCATTAATCGGAGAATGGCTGATCCATATTTTAATTTTAAAGCTTCGCTTGCTGAAGCGGGATTTGCACCGCAAGATGAACCAGGCCTCGAGCTATTACTAAAGATGGCCAGGAACCGGGCAGTTCCCAAAGAAGATAGAGCTCGGGCGATTGCGACTATTGCACTTTCAACTATCCCATCTCTCATTGAGCGCTTTGCCCCACCTGGCGTACCGCCTGAAGAATTAGTAAGCGAAGCGTATGAAGTTATTGCGACCTCTATTCGAAGCTACCGACGCACTGATCCCAACACCGGCGAGCCTATTACTTTTTCCGATTATGTAGCAAGAAGTTTTCGAGAGCGGATCAACATTGATGTAAACATAGCTGACGCACCTTGGTGGCTTCACCTCTCCCGCGATGCAACCGGACACCTATCAGACCTATTACCGGCGGAAGATCGACTAAGACAAGCCGAAGACTTTACTACCCCTCGAAGCTATATGATTTATGCAATCATTAAAGACGAAAATTTTTCAAGCTTTGCAGAAGAAGATGCGCTTGCAGAAGCGATAGATAGACTGTGGCGCACCATGTCAGCGGAGCATTATTCTGTTGGAAGCAAGATTCAAACGGGAGAAATAGATCCTGACACGCTTGAACCCAAAACAAGAGCAGTCGATGATATTCTTCCTGAGAGAACCACTGAGTCTGATCCAGCTTATATCTGCGGTGAAATAGAATTGCATAGGCTCTTAAGGGATGCTGTTGGGCTACTGCCGATACGGGATAGATTTGTTATAGAGAATCGCTTTGGACTATATGGACCTAGCAGAACACAAGAAGAAGTAGGCAAACTTTTGGGCGTCACCAAACAGACAATTTTTTATGCTGAAAAGCTAGCATTGAGAAGATTAAGGGGATACTTCCGCCGCAACAGAGTCAGGTTATTTCACGACCGATTCTTCTAAAGTGCTTCGTTTTCTCCTGGCATGAGCATAGAATAGTTTCGATTGCCTATTGACTAGGCACGATTGTAAGAACATACTGATGGTATGGATGAGTTTGAAAAAAGAAAGAGGGAGCTTTGATCGAAGAATCAATTCCAGACGTACCACCAAAAAATGAAACACCCGGCGGCTTTCCCCACGGTGTGTCAGTCAAGCATACTCATGATGATAATGCACTTATAGATGTAAGACTTAACAATCCATTAAAACGAATCATTGAGCTGCTGCAGGATATCAAAAAGCAAAAGGCCTTTTCTTTTACCCTGAAAGGTTCTTTGGGAATTATGGGTGTGGTGCTAGCTTTCTCAGTAGTTGGGATCTTAGGCGGGTCAAAAATGCTGTGCGACAAGGGTATTCAGTCGCAGGCCGGAACAGTGAAAGTTTTAAACATTGCAGCAGAAGAGCCCTCGCTGTGGCGAAATATCAAAGAACGGATTGATTACGCGCTTTTTAGAAAGCTTCCTCCTGATCCTCAACATCGTATTATACTCATGCAAAATGATAAGAGCACAATACAGCTTCTTGGTGGTATCAATGCGCTTGAAGAGCAGGATGGAAACGACGTTGTCGCAACAGGCAACTATGACAGCTGCTCAAGAGTCCTCAAGCTCATTTCTCCCGATGCAATCGAATCAACCACGCCTTTGGACACCCTTAGGGTGGAATCATCTTGACACTACTTTTAATCTCGGCCATTTTTTCAACCACTCTTTTTCCCTGATTCTTGTTTCAAATGCTTTCCTGTCTGGCTTACTCTGCGGATTCGGTCGTATAATACCTTTCGCAAGATCATAAATGCCAAGCGGCGCTGCCAGAACAATTTCATCAAACCTGTTAAGACGCACTCCGACGCAGGTTGCAGTCTCTACCCAACGCCCCAAACCTTCCTCTGAAGATTTGTATGGTTTATCGTTGTGAAATAGGTGCATCCGTGCCTGATTGGTAACAGACCACGCCACTTCGGGAAAACGTTTTTTTAATCGCTTTTGGTATATATCTTCGACTTTGGTTGAAAACCTTTTTGCCTCTTCTTCAGAAAAATCATCAGTATCAAAATAAATAACATCTACATCCGGCAACGGCGTCCTTTTTTTATAGTAATGCAGCATATCCCAGACCTTGCTTCTGACAAACCCAGCGCCGATCCACCAGTCAGGTAACTCTAAACGTTTAACGATGCGCAAAACCTCCATCATCCAGGAATCAGTCTTGATTGCGGCAATAATGTCTTGCTCTGTCATTAGACTTCTGTTCCCTTTGTCCCCTTTCTCTTCTCTCGCATGCTGGCAAAGAGGGATTTTTGCAGCCAGTTACGAAGGTTATGGCGATTCTCCATAATTTCTTGTGGTACTTCGTAGTATGACATCGCTATACTTTTTCCATTTTTGTGGGTATACGTAAATTGCTTACTTCCAAGATGTTCAAAATCCTTTTTATTCAGCTCATCTGCCTTGAAGAAAAGTTTTCCATTGATAATCATTCCAAAGATTACTCCATCTTTGTAAAGAGCGTGTCCACCAAACATAGATTTGGAAATAATTCCTTCTATCCCTTCAAGAAGATCAGAGAAAACGTATTCATAAAAACCTTTGTCATGCTTCATAGATTCATTATACAATACATGACAAATATTGCCCTCTCTCTCTGGGGGCAATGAAGTCTAGAATAACGTGTAGATAAATGGCGCAACGCCAGTTGCTTGAGCGAATATAAATACGAAGCTAAACAATAGTAGTAAGACAATAAATGGGATGAGGAACCAGAGCTTGGATTTCCAGAGAAAAGCCAAAAGTTCGCTTGACTCAGTCGCACGGGAGACGGTTTGTTTGATTATTTTCATGTAGGATTTATAGTACAACGTTACTCGTAAGTTTGCAAATAGTAAATCTGGAGGTAACAGGTCACACTTCTAACACAAATTTTATTGTTCGAGCGTAGCGACAGCGAAGTCGAGAACTTCTCGACTCGGCATTTAGCCTCGCTCGAAGAATATTATGTTAGAACCGTGAACTGTTACATCTGGAGGTATTATTCGAGCCAAGTCAGACTTGGCTTCGCTTGGTCGAATAATAATTGTATTTTACAAATTCTAAATTCTTAACTTAATTCTT
>CAZTFV010000013.1:0-2731 GCA_964613075.1 uncultured Gammaproteobacteria bacterium
TTCTATTGCTTTTCGTGCGTTAATCGTTTAAGATTTCTCTATTATAAATCGTGAGAAAAACCTCCCGGAAACAATCAGATCGTAAAAAACAGACATCTGCAGCAGTTGTAGGAATTGGTAGAGTAGGATTGCCACTTGCACTCATTTTGGCGAAAAGCGGTTATCATGTATTTGGAATTGACAAAGATAGCAAGAAGACCGAGTTAATTAATAGCGGAATAATGCCTTTTATGGAACGAGGAGCAACCGTATTATTAAGAAAGGTTGTAAATAAAGATTTTCTTGCGACTGTAGACTATTCGTGTATTAAACAATGTGATTATATTGTTCTCACATTGGGAACTCCCATTGATGAAAACATGAATCCTGTGTACGACCAAATCAATGCTGCAGTTAATTCGATGAAAAACTATCTTCGGCCAGGACAAACCCTCATTCTTCGAAGCACCGTATCTCCTGGAACAACCCGGTATGTCAAATCAGTTATTGAGAGTCTTGATTCCTTAAAAATTGGAAAAAATTTTTTTCTTGCGTTCTGTCCGGAGCGCATTGCAGAAGGTCAAGCGCTTGAAGAGATCGCTACAATTCCGCAAATGATTGGCGGCGTCAATGAGAAAAGTAGCGTAAAAGCACAGAAACTTTTCAAGACAATCGGCGTTGATACAGTACTGACGGATGACGTTTCTGCGGAACTTGCAAAATTATTTACAAATATGTATCGGTATATAAATTTTGCAATTGCGAATGAGTTTATGATACTTGCTGACTACTATAAAAGAGAGATCTATGAAGTTATACAACTTGTCAATTACGGTTACACAAGGGGAGGGGTGAGCCTGCCGGGTCTCACTGCAGGACCTTGTCTTTTTAAAGACGGTTTTTTTCTGATTTCAGATGTGCCTTTTGCAGATTTGTTCTTAACTAGCTGGAAAATTAATGAGTCTGCCCCAAATTTTTTAGTAACAAAAATAAAGGAGACAACGACACTTGCTAACAAAAAAGCTGTAATTCTCGGTGTTGCATTTAAAGCTGAAATTGACGATATTCGTGCTTCGCTCAGTTTTAAGGTGAGAAAAGCATTGATTCGAGAGCGGATGAGAGTAGTTCTTCACGATCCTTATGTCAGAGAATATGCTCATCATAAAGTTGAGCCCGATGTATATCAGGTACTGAAAAAAGCAGACCTCATTTTTGTGGGAACAAATCACAAAGTGTACAGGCAGCTTGACATAGAAAAAATAAAAAAACTCGTAAAAACAAACTGCGTCGTGTGTGACGTCTGGAACGTATTCGGTACAGGTAAACTGGTATTTAGACTAAAAGAAATTATAATGTAGCTTTTGGGATTCTCACGACGACTTTTTTATTGGCGTGAAGGGAGAAGAAATGACGAGTACCGTAGAGAAACCAGCGTACGTATTCCTTCACCCATGGCCCTAGTCTAAAGGTTGATTTCCCACCGTAGAGCCTGTCAATTGAAATAATTGGTACTTCTCCTAATCTTAGGCCTACTGCCTGACACTTAATCGCCATTTCAAATACAACTGCCCACCCGACCGGATTTGACTCAAGAGTGATATATTTGAATATATCGTTTCGGAACATCTTAAAACCCGTAGTTGCATCAGAGAGGGCAGACCCACAAAGCAGATTGAATATTTTGTTTCCAAGCTTTGAAAGCATCGCTTCAACAAAAGAGCCTCCTAATCTTCTCCCGCCGTATTTATATCTTGTACAACTGACAAAATCACAGCCCTTTTCCATAAGGCTGACCATATCTTCTATTGCTAATGTCGGTCCCACATCGTCTACCGCTAAAATTAACGTATATTTTCCATTTGACTTCTCAACCCCCGCTTTTATTGCATTGATTACTCCTTTGCCATGTTGATTGAAGATAGGTTTTATATTTGAATATTTTGTTTTCAACTTTTTAATAACTGGAACTGTGTCATCATTACGATCATCGTAAATAACAAGGATTTCGTGGGGTAAATCTAAAATCGCTTCTAAAATTTTAAGCATTAACTGAATATTGATTCCCTCGTTTCTTACAGGAAGGAGAATAGAGAGTTTAAGGTTGGTTTTAGATGCTTTTTTCATGAGAAAAGAACTGTTTTATTACGTTGCAGACATATTTTACATCTGAGTCTTTCAGTGTGAAGGCTGATGGTAACCATAGGGCTTTTTGAGAAAGCCCTATGCTGTTGGGGAAAAACTTGTCGGAGAGTTTATAGGGTTTTTGGGAATGAACAGGAAACCAAAATTTTCTGTAGTCAATGTTTTTACTCTTTAAAGACATACAAACCTCATCCCTTTTCTCAATGATACAATCTGTCCACAATGGCAGTTCTTCATTTTTCCTATCTACTGCAAAGAGCGTGATTTCTTTCAGCCCTTTTAGATATTTTCTATAGAGTTCATTTATTTTCCACATTCGTTTCATCCTTGCCTTCACATATGACAGCTGACCCAATCCAACAGCTGCCTGAAGATCAGTAAATTTAAAATTATAACCAATACTATGATGGATATCATCTCCTCCTGTTCCTCTTGTTGGTCGTCCTTGATCTTTTAATTCTTTCAAAGATTTGTAGATTTTGTCACTATTTGTCACAATTAAGCCTCCTTGTCCAGTGGTGATGATTTTTGCAGGAGAGAAGGAAAAACATCCGGTTATACCATAAGTTCCGAGATATTTTCCTTTATGTTTTGACATAAAAGCTTCAGC
>CAZTFV010000013.1:2831-20230 GCA_964613075.1 uncultured Gammaproteobacteria bacterium
ACAGGGGGAAATGGTTCAAACGTCATTGCTCTTATAAAATTAAACACTTTTTTACCACTCCAGCTCCAGTTAATTTGTCCCTGATTTGGAAGCCTTTTAGGGTAGTATGTAGCCTTATTTTCATTTTGCGGTCTAGATAGAATTTTTTTTCCGGAGAGCCATTTATTGAGAAATTTTACAAATAAATCCTCTCCGACTTTTGTGAATTTGTCATAAAGCGTTTTTGCCGTATCTGTATCTTCAATTGTTATTTTTTTCTGCATAATAATAGGTCCCGAGTCTATTCCGGCATCCATCCAGTGTACTGTCGCCCCGGTCTCTTTTTCTCCGTTGAAAATAGCCAGCGCAGTGGAGTACCTCCCTCTATATTTGGGCAGTAACGCAGGGTGAATATTTAAACAACCAAGTGTCGGTATTTTTAAAATATCTTCCGGTATGATTTGCGTAGCGCCAATGCAAAATATAATCTCAGGTTTTAATTTTTTGATTTCGTTTATAATTTCTTTACTTTTAACCTTCTTGTTTTGAATGACAGGTAAATTATTTTCTTTAGCAAGCTTTGCTAAAGATTCATGCCAGGTATCCAGTCCCGAATCATCGGTATTTGCGACGATGAGTTGGGGAACAACAGTGCATTTTAATAACTGCCGTAAGCAATTGACGCCTATTTGTCTCCCTCCAATAAAAACACACGTTTTTTTCGTCATTACTTAATTCAGCAAAATTTCTCTCGTATTATATCTTTTTGCTTGGTTATTGCAATATCTTCTAAAAAGATATTTAATAACAGGAACTATTGTGATGGAAAAGAGATTGAATTATTGGAAAAATAAAAAAGTATTGGTAACCGGAGGAGCTGGGTTTTTAGGGAGTCATTTAGTTACTAAGCTTTTATCACTACAGCCAAAAGACATAATTGTTCCCAGATCAAAGGATTATGATTTGAGAAAGGCAGAAAATTGCAGGAGGATAGTAAAGAATGTTGATATCGTCATTCACTTGGCGGCAAATGTTGGTGGAATAGGATATAACATGCGATATCCTGGAACGCTTTTCTACGACAATTTACTTATGGGAATACATATGATAGACGAGGCTTCAAAGGCAGGGGTAGAAAAGTTTGTTGCAATAGGAACCATCTGTGCATACCCAAAATTTACTCCGATTCCATTTCAGGAAAAAGATCTTTGGAACGGGTATCCGGAAGAAACCAATGCAGCCTATGGTTTGGCAAAAAAAATGTTGCTTGTACAATTGAGGGCATATAGAAAGCAATATGATTTCAATGGGATTTACCTTCTTCCGGTAAATATGTATGGGCCAGGTGATACATTTGATCTGGAAGTGTCCCATGTCATTCCCGCACTGATAAAAAAGATAGAAACGGCGAGGGTACATGGATTGAAAACTGTTGAAATTTGGGGCACTGGAAAAGCGACGCGTGAATTTCTCTATGTTACCGATGCAGCAGAAGCAATCATTCTTGCTGCAGAAAAATATAATAATTCAGAACCTGTTAATATTGGCGCGGGATTTGAAATATCCATAAAAGACTTGGCGGAAAAAATTAAAAAAATGACAGGATATACTGGTAAATTACTTTTTAATAAAACTAAGCCAGATGGTCAACCAAGACGCATGGTTAGTACATCTAAAGCGAAAAAAGAGTTCGGGTTTGAAGCGAAGACTTCTTTGACTGACGGGTTACAAAATACAATTGCATGGTATAGAAAATCTCATTAGGGCAACGATCGGAATCTTGCCTTAAAAATTGCGAGGAGTATCAAAAAACCATCCTTCAATGCATTCACTTGTGAAGCACCTTGGTTTCTTCTTGTGTAATTTACAGGAACCTCTGCCAATCTATACCCCATTCTCACCGACTTTATTACGGTTTCTGCTTCATATCCGAAATGAGGTTCTGTGAGTTTGAGAGATAGTAAAACAGGAGTCCGAATAGCTTTAAATCCTGCTAATGCATCATGAATTCTTCTTCCCAGAAGGACTGATGTGATAAAGGAAAGTGCGAAGTTGCCAAAGGTTCTTATTAATGGTGCTTCTCCCTGATCAATTCTATTGCCAATCGCTACATCTGCACCATTGTCAAGTGTTTTGATCAAAAGAGGAATTTCGCTGGGAAGAAACTGATAGTCTGCATCGATCTGTACAATGTATTTTCCTTTTGCGATTTTTACAGCTTGCCAAAAATCAATTCCTTTGCCTCTTTTTTTCGAAAAACTCAGCACCTTTACTTTTTGTTTTTTTGCAAGCCCAGCTGTGTTATCCGTTGATCCGCCATCGGCGACGATAATTTCTAAAGAAAAAAACTTCTTTAGCTTTTGTATGTCAGCTATTATTTTTTCAATTGTCCTCGATTCGTTATATGTTGGCAAAATAATACTTACTTTTGCATTTTTCATATGTGGAAAAACACTTTTAAGAATTGCATCATCCTCAGGTTCATAGTATTATATCTCAATCCATTATGAAAATGGAAACAGTTGTGGTTACCGGTGGGAGCGGATACATTGGTACAGAGGTAGTATCTCAACTGGTTAGAGGGCAGTTTAATGTTATTGTTATTGATGTTGTCCCCCCGATAATAAAGAACAAGCGTGTAACTTTTTACAAACATGATCTGACCAGACAGATCTCCCCGAGGAAAATCCCCACCAAAGCTCATTATGTTATTCATTTAGCTGCGAAGGCAGGTGGCATAGCATTTGCAAATACATATCCGGCAAGTATTTTGCGAAGCAATCTGCTCATTGATCTTTATGCAATTACATTTGCAAAAGAAATAAACGCAAAGCGATTCCTTTATGCCTCATCATCACTTGTGTATGAAAAGGATAAAAAAATACCGTACAGAGAGACGCATAGAGACTTACAAACCCCATCGCTCGCATATGGACTAGCAAAATTAGTAGGTGAGAAAAATTGTGAAGCATTCCATAAAGAGTATGGACTTCCTTTTACAATCTGTCGTTTGTTTAATGTCTATGGTGTAAATAGCTTGTCACGAACAGATCCTCATAGCCATGTCATTCCCGATTTGATGCAAAAAGTTCTTTCCAAACAATACCCTTTGACGCTGTACGGAAACGGTAATCAAACACGGAATTTTACCCACGTTAAAGATACTGCATCCGGTATAATCGCAGCATTACTTCATCCAAAAGCTGCAAATGAAATATTTAATATTGCGGGGAATCGCGAAATAAGCATTAAAGAAATTGCACAAACGCTTTGGCAAATCACAGGACAAAGAAGAGAACTTATATTTACATGCGGTAATCAATACAATTATGACGTCGGGAGAAGCTATGCAGATATAAAAAAAATAAAAAGTATGATTGGATGGAGTCCGAAAATACGGTTTCGTCAGGGATTGAGAGAGATGGTTGAGCACTATAGAAAAATTAATGCTTCGTTTTCTGAGCAATCATGAGAAATGAGTCGTGGAAGTTCATTCTTACAGGTACATCCCCGATAAACGGAATCGCATTTATCCCTTTTTTGACAATTCGGATAATGACATTTTCTCCCCGAATACGATTTATAATGTATGAAACAGGAAAAACTCTTCCATAGTAACTTCTTGAAATAACACGAAATCCACAACCCTCAAGTAGTTGTTGAAGCGTTTGTGGCGAAAAGAGCACCAAATGCATTCGAATAAAAAAAGGGCATTTAGCTCCGAGAATTTTTGCAAAAAGACTATCGACATTTGGTGTTGCAAGGGCAATAATGCCCCCGGGTTTAAGCGAGTTATAAATCCTTAATATAATTTTTTTGGGATCAGGCAGGTGCTCAATGACATCCCAGAGCGTTACCGCATCGAAGAAATTTTTTGGAAGCTTTGTCACACCAATGTCTTTTCCAATTATCAAAGCTCCATGTTTTTTTGCAATTTTTCTTGCCCAAAGTGATGGCTCTATTCCATATGGTTTCCAGCCATTTTCTTTAGCCAGTGAAAGAAAGTAACCAGCAAAACACCCAACATCAAGTAGCTTTCCCTTTTTTTTCCATTGCTCAATTTTTTTCAAATGCGAAAAGAGTATGTGTTTTCTGTGTTTTTCAGTTTCAATATATTCAGGATCGATAACTTCCTCATATCCCTTTAAGAGTCGTGCTAAATTTTCTTGGGGATTTACATAAACGAGACTACAGTTCGTGCATCGGGTGATTTGTCCATGCTTCGTGTAATCATCGAGACTGTTTTTCAAGTTATTTCTAATCACCTCCATACGGAAATCGATTTCTGTAAGCGTTGATCGGTAGAGAATTTTATATGATCGCGAACCGCAGAGCGGACATGGAATGATAGTAAAATAATTCATACGCGTGCTGTTATGTTGAGGTGATATAATTATACAGTTTTACATGAAAAAACAAGATATTGCTCTTTCTCTGCTATTTTTTTTCATCGGCATTTTCTCTCGTTTTCCACTCATTGAGAAAATGCATTCACACGTTGATAGCTCATCACTCACTCTTGCACTTATTGACTATAATTTCGAGCAAGAAACACCGGCTCCTCCGGGGTATCCACTTTATATAGGATTAGCAAAATTATTCATGTTTGTCACTCATGATCCACATCGGGCAATCTTGTATGTCAGTGTTTTATTTAGCGGTATTGGTGCCGTTGTTTTTTTTCTTGCAGGGAAATCCTTTAGCAATAGAGCAACAGGAATTATCGCTACAATGTTATTTCTCAGTGCACCAACGTTTTATTTCTTTGGACTGACAGTCTACCCCTATCTCGTAGCTGTTGTGATGACAACACTTATTGCGTGGTGCGTATACGAGATAGCATTCAAAAAAAAACAATACGGTATTCTGCTTGGTGTCCTTTACGCGCTTTCTCTCGGAGTTAGGCCGCAGGAGGCCTTAACCACATTCCCTTTGTTTCTCTATGGACTACTAATGATGTCTTTTGCTCAGAGAGTTAGGTCAATACACACATTCTTTTTAGTGCTTTTTTTGTGGCTTATTCCCTTTCTCTCCATTGCCGGGGGTATGTGGGGATACCTGGAACACCTGAGAAAAGCCGCATCATCAGCTCTTCCTATGCCTACGCTGCTGTATTTCTTAACAAGAAGATTTGAGCTAGCAAGTGGTTTTTTTCTTACATTTGGAGCAGGGATTATTATTATCGCAATCTTTGTTTTACGCTTGATCTTTCGGTTTATGAAAACGAGATCGTTTAGCACCTCCGAAAAGAAGAAAGTATTATTTTTTGCTGCGTGGTCTATCCCCTCGTTGCTTTTTAATTTTTTTGTTCGTACCGAACACGCAGGTTATCAAACAGGATATTTGACATTCTTTCTTTTTTTACTTGCCATCGGTATTTGGAAAATGTTTAAGAATAGAATGCTTCTTACTGTGGGCGTCACTTTATTTATTGTAGTTGTCAATTTGTTCTTATTTTTTTACAATCGCGATCCTGGCTTCATTCGGCCTTATAGGCAGTCGTCATTCCACTACTCAGACATAAAAAGAAATGATTATGCATTATCAAATAAGGTTATTTATATAAAAAATAATTACGATCCGAAAAAAACATTAATCGTTTCAGGTCCTGTATTTTGGAGACATGCACGGTATTATTTACCTGAATATCAAATATATGAAATAGACGCCCTGGTTACAGACGATCCTCGTGTTAGGGACACAAGAAGAGACGCAAGAGACTGGAAATATCAGGAATACAGAACTACAAATTATTCACTTCGCGTCTTTCAACCTATAGATACTTTAATATTATTCGATGATGAATCGGATAATTGGGTACAGACAGCAAAAAAAATAAAACAATTTAAAGGCATGACCAAACTAACGATTGTTCCTGTAAAGCAGGGAGACTCAGTCAGGTATGGTTTGGGTAACATCCAAGTAGTACCAAAAAATGAGATACATCCGTAGGTCTCTCTCAATCATATTTGTTTTCCTTATTGGATCATGGGTTCTGATTGCAAGTTTGCGCACAGTGTATAACATCTCGAAATTATTCACAGAAGAGAAGCAATGGTTTTTCCTATCAAATGAAGAAAAAAAAGAGATGGCATATGGTGATCTGCACACATTTTATCGATTTGTTGAGCACCATACGCCTCTTTCTGCAAAAATTTTGTTTTTGTCTTCAGGTGCAAAAGCATATTACCTTGGCCGGTACTATTTGTATCCAAGAAGAATAATTTTTGCTAAAAGTCCAGATGAGGTCTACAAAATATTACAGAGAGAAAAATTTGATTTCCTTCTTGTCTATCAAACAGAAGACAAATCTTTGGATGAACACAATTCTTCATCATGGAATATAAATAATTTTACCCCCACTGCAACACATAGCGGAGATATTTCGGCAAAAGGAACAATCTATAAATTATGAACGAAGCAATCGTTTTATTCGGTCTCATATGGATGACATGTATCGGCTATATAATTATTAAATTTTTTCGATTACTCGATAATTATTCCGATATTGAAAAACTTCCATATTCTTTCGGATTGGGAGCTGGAGCTGTAGCGATGCAACTCTATCTGTATTCACGATTACATATTTCATGGAACATATTTTTTCTTCTGGTTCCCTGGATACTTTTTTGTATTCTCTTCTTTTCTCGTATAAAGACTTTTTGGACAAATCCGGCTTTTGTTAAAAGCATAAAATTAGTAGATAAAATCCTAATATTTTTTATTATCACGTTGTTTCTTTTTGTTCTTTTAGAGTCAATCATTCGTCCGGTAACCGCATGGGATGGGTGGGCGAGTTGGTTATTGCGAGCGAAAATATTTTTTATTGATGGATCCATCAAATCAGACGTTTTCTCCTACATACCATCAGAATATCCGCTCCTTGCCAGCCTTATGTCGACATTCATATATATAATTCTTGGTGTTGTTGATGATCGTTCGGTTCTGCTTTTATATCCTGCATTTTACTTATTCCTCTCGATGCTGTTCTTTTTGTCAAGTAGAAAAACGTTGGGTAATACTATGGCGCTTTTTTTTGCATTTTTATTAATCTCAACACAGAATATCATTCGTCATAGTGGTCGATATGAAGCAGGACAAGCAGATTTGATTCAGGGATTTTATATTTTTGCGAGCAGTTTGTTATTTGTAGGATATCTGCGGTCAAAAAACTTGGGAGATATAATACTTTTGCAGATATTTCTTGGCATAACATCACTGATAAAAAATGAAGGAATCCCTTTCGTAATTATTACGCAGGTTTTCTTAGCAATTTTTCTCTTGAGGAGAAAGCTCTATAAACATTTTTTTTCATTTCTGTTTTTGATGATACCATTTGTTGATTGGCAGTTATTTAAATTTTTTCATCAACTACCCAAAGCACCTTCATATTTGCATTCTTCCTTCCATCTTGAACGATTGCCCATTATCCTTGAAGAATTTACAAGGGAGTTCCTTAATATACAAAACTGGAATTTACTCTGGCCCGTTTTCTTCCTGAGTTTCTTTGTGTTTTTGTTCTCTCCCAAAAGAAATATTTACATCCATGTTCTTTATCTGCTTATTTTTCTGCAACTCGGGGTTTATATGGGTATATTCTTTTTTACATCGCCTGATCCTGCATTACATATACCAAATGTAGCAGATAGAGCATTGTTGCATCTTGCTCCGAGTGCTGTGTACGCAGTGAGCATATCTTTTTTCATGTTTTATGATAAATATAAAAAACGACCTTAGAATATAACAGATGATACATTATCAAGGCTTACCAACACTTGAGGTGCTAGAAGGAGCAGACAGATATAACCGCTGGATTGCGGAAGTAATAAAGCCATATTTGATAGCCCCTATTCTTGAAATCGGTTCGGGTACAGGAAATATCACGCAACACTTTCTCCATATAAAGCCTTTGTTTGTAACCGATGTTGACAAAGGGTTTGTTGCAGAATTAAAAAAGAGATTCAGGAATGAAAAGAATGTTTCAGTGGAACATTTAGATATAACGCAAAAGTTGCCGGGGAAATTCATTTCCAAATTCAAAACAGTATTTGCAATCAATGTTCTGGAACACATAAAAGATGATACTGATAGTTTGAGAAATATTTTCGATGGCCTTTTCCCTGGCGGTAGACTTATTCTCTTGCTTCCCGCCAAAAAGCTGGCATATACAAATCTGGACAAAGTGCTAGGCCATTATAGAAGATACGAGAAAGAGGAATTGATAAAAAAGCTTGAGGACGCAGGATTCATTGTCGAAACAATGAATTTTTTCAATATAGTTGGCTTAGTAAGTTGGGTTATCCGTGATAAGTTTGAGCGGAAAAATTTCCACTTAAAACCTTACCAAATTGCAATATTTGATATGCTAGTCCCGGTCCTTAAAATTATAGAGCGCCTTGTGCGCATGCCTGTTGGTATATCCCTTATTGCCGTTGCGAGAAAAAAATAGATGGGAGTATGAGTATAAGTGCAGTTGTTTTAACCAAGAACGAGGAGGAGCAGATTGCTCGTTGTCTCGCTTCGCTCTCGTGGTGCGGTGAAACACTCGTAATAGATAGTAACTCATCTGATAAGACGGTGGAGATTGCAAAGAGCGCTGGTGCAAAGGTCTATCTGCGCTCCTTACGCGATGATTTTGCGCAGCAGAGAAATTTCGCCCTTAGTAAAGCCCAAAACGATTGGGTACTTTTTGTAGACGCAGACGAGATAATAACAGATGAGCTCAGAAATGAAATTATGTCCATATCCATAACTAAAGGAGATTATGACGGATTTTATATTTTGAGAAAGGATGTGCTTTGGGGAAAAGAATTAAAATTTGGTGACGCAGGAGGGGCAAAGCTTGTCAGACTTGGTAAAAAGAGCAAGGGAAGCTGGCGAGGAAAAGTACACGAGCGTTGGCAAATAGAAGGAAGACTAGGCGAATTGACGCAGCACCTCTATCATTACCCGCATCAATCAGTTGAAGAATTTTTGCGGGAGATTAACTACTACAGCGATATAAGAGCAAAAGATTTGTACGATCGATTGGTGTCTGTGTCAATTTGGCAGGTTATTGTCTATCCAAAGGTGAAATTTTTTGTTAACTACGTGCTGAAGCTGGGATTTTTAGACGGCACTTGCGGACTTATTCACGCAATAATCATGAGTTTTCATTCATTTTTAGTTCGGGCAAAACTATGGCTCCTATGGCAACAAAAAAAGCAGGTAAAAACGTAGCAATACTTCTTATTGTTTTCCCGTTTATTGTTTTTGGCTATTTTATCACGCGGGGGATTAATCTTCCGTATGTCGGATATAATGCCTGGAATTTTAATACCTATTCTCACATCGCAAAAAACTACAATACCTTTGGGTTGCTGCAAACAAAATTTGCGCCAGTTATAAGCATTGCAGCATCAGTCCCTTCTCACCCAGAATATTATCTTCACCACCCTCAACTGCTGTACGCTGTCATGTCATTATTTTTTAAGGTTTTTGGGGACGATCATTGGGTCGGAAGATTGCCAGTTATCTTGGCTACAATTGGAACTGTAATATGCATATATCTTACTGGAACAATGCTGAAAGGAAAACTATTTGGACTTATCGCACTCTGTGTTTCCGCATTAATCCCAGCGACAAGTGTCTTTGGCAGGATGATTGGACATGAGGCGTTTGTATTATTTTTTGTTTTACTGTCGATATATTTTCTTCTCCTTTATTTCAAGACAAAAAGTACAATTTTTTTGTTCTTTGTGCTCGTCTCAATAGTCTTAGGAACGCTGAGCGATTGGCCAATGGTGTATTTTACCGTTGCCTTAGCACCGTTTCTTATGCAGAAAAAGCGCTATAAACTGGCACTATTACTGGTAGCGACATCCGTGGTTACTGCATTCTTGTTTTTGCTTTATATTTTCTTCCTCACAGGTAACGTATCCGATTTACAGCAAGCATTTTTTGTGCGGAGCACAGGAGAGCTACTCACATACTCATATTGGCCGCTGAGATGGATTGGAACAATCATGCTTCGTATTATTCTTTACTTTAACCCGATAGTATTATTCTTTACTGGTGTATATTTTTTCCGTTTAGTCGCATCAGGAAAGTGGAAAACGATCACCCCATACGATTTGTTGATTATTTGCTTGCTGTTGTTTGGTTTCATCCACATCTTGCTCTACCCTGAGGGCTCATTTGGCCATGCCTACTGGATATATTATTTGCTCCCATTTGTTGTATTTTCTTCCGCAAGCGTTTTGCTCCCATTCATCAACAAAAAATATATCGTACTATTGGTTCCTTTATTTATCCTGACGTTGGTATTTACAATTGTAATAGAGTACTGGAAAACCAAGGAAGTAGAAGGAAATATTTTTCGTTATTCTCTCGCACAAAAGGCAAATCATTTTTTAAAACCGTACGAAACAATAGTAACCAATAGACAGTCTGTCATAGATCAAGACTTGTGGATGTATGAATTTCATCACCCTATAAAGAATATTGATCCAGAAAACGTTTCAAATACTTCAAATTTCAGAGTGTACGTCTATTCTTGCATGCAACAGTGTTCTGTTCGCGACAATAATTTTTTACTCCTTTACAAGAAATACAACTATTCTGTTATAAATGATTCAGGTGCGCAACTATACGTTTTTAATTTGCGAGACAAAAACATTCCCGAAAAATCCAATAGCTTAATAAATGGATTTAACCCAACAAGTAGTTCTCATGTCACTGAGAATAGGCAAGAAAGTTTTTTAAGAAAAGCGTATCGAAATATAAAAGATGTCTTACAAGCCCCGCAGATCTAAAGGTAGTTTATGTCTATGGATCGATTGCATTTATTAAAACAAAATTATCCAATACTTTTTGTCATACTTTTTTATTTTACTCTTCGACTGATCAACCTTACTATAATTCCAATATTTAACGATGAAGCAATTTATCTTGATTGGGGTTGGAGGGAAACGCACGTTCCCGGATATTTATTTTACTCACTTTACGATGCTAAGCAGCCGCTCTTAATGTGGTTATTCGGTATTTTTCAAATATTTTTCACCGATCCGTTATTTGCAGGAAGAAGTATCAGCGTATTGACTGGGTTTGCCTCTTTGCTTGGGATATACTTTCTTAGTAGAGAAGTTTTTGATAGAAAGATCGCTCTTTTAACTTGTTTTCTTTACGTAATAACACCAATTTTTTCTTTTTTTGACCGTCAGGCACTTATGGAAAGCGCAATTACAACTGTCGGGATCTGGTTTTGCTATATGCTTTTCAGGTTTTATAAAACGCATAAGATGAAGTACTCGGTTTACTCGGGAATTATTTTAGGCATAGGATTTTTTATCAAATCGAGTACGCTTATCTTTTTTGCCTCTTACTTACTGGTTCAGTTTTATTATTATCTTTACTCTTCGGATAAAAAGTACGTGATTTTAAAGAATACATTGATTTGTATTGCCGTTTCTATAATTATTGATCTTCTTCTTTTTATACAACCACAATTCTGGCAAACTCTTTCATCAAACAGTCGGTATGGATTTACCATCGGTGAGATAATGAGTTTTCCTTTTGGAGTCTGGCTTAGAAATCTTCTTGGAAATCTTGAAATCGGTTTCTTTTATATAACTCCTGTTTTATTTAGCCTTGGAATAGCAGGAATCATCCGATTCAGTCGGTCTAAAGAAAAGAATAAAATTCTATTTGCGCTGTGGTTTTTGTTAACTTTTTTTCTTCAGACGTTTCTTATTAAAGGGGCGACGCAACGGTATTTGGTTTCGTATCTTCCATATATACTTCTTCCGGCAGCATATATGATTTATCAAATGCTGCGAAAAAACAGAACATTTGGCATAGCTTTAGTTGCTCTAGCAATTTTTCCTGCAATTTTATTGACTTTGGTACAAGTTGTTAATCCGCCTGCTTATTTTCTCAGCTTGTCAAAATTTACTCGATATTCGGAAACTTCATATATCCACAGTTTTACTTCTGGATATGGCGTATTGGAGGCGGTGAATTATCTAAAAAAAGAAGCAAAAAATAGAAAGACTATTGTTGCCATCGCTGAGAATTCCGGAAATCCTGAGAGCGGGATGAATGTGTATTTGAACAAATTTGAAAATATGCCGGTTACATATCTTGACGCATCAGCGCTTCCTGGAATAAACGAATATGACTGCCTTGGTATTTCAGCGCCAACGTATTTTGTAAGTAGAGACGAACAGCTGGCAGGATTCGAGAAGTTCTTCGTAAAATTAAAAACGATTAAAAACCCTTACGGCATGAATAGAATAGGAATCTATAAGCTAAAAGATCCATGCACAGGCAAAACACTAAAACTTCAAATTATTAAAACATGAAGATTACAAAAGAACTATTGCTTACCCTAGTCTACATTCTTTTCGCGCTTTTTATTCTTCTTGATTATATTTTGACGCTTTTATGCAGAGGAGGTATTTGTCTTTGGTAAAGTATTCTCTAGCGTTTTTGATTTTTTCTCTTGCTGCAATCTATATTACATACCCTCTTATTTTCCATCTTGGAGAATATGCTACCGGACTTGGAGATGAATTGCTGATTGCCTGGATACAAAATTGGAACATACACGCATTTATGACAAATCCGCTTAGAATTTTCGACGCGAACATTTTTTACCCATACAATAATAGCCTTGCCTTTTCGGAAACATTTATTACATCAAGTATTTTATCTATCATTCCGAGTCTTGTTTTTGGGGAGCCAATTGTGGCGACGAATTTTACTTTATTTTCTTCTTTGATATTTCTTGGCTTTTGCACTTTTATTCTTGTGAATTATTTAACAAAAGATTTTTTTCCATCCCTTTTTAGCGGTTTTCTTATAATCTTTTCTCCTGTAACTCTTGATAAGGCAGTGCACTTGCAAATTCTATCAATACAGTGGATCCCCTTGTCTATTTTGTTTTTTGTTATCTTTTTGCAAAAAAAAGGGAAAACACAATTTCTGCTAATGAGCATGGCATTTTTTGTTTTGCAAACCTACAATAGTTTTCTTCCGGGATATTTTCTTGTTGTGCTTTTGTCTTGCATCTCCATATTTTTTTATTTTCAACATAAAAAGAAGTTTTTGGGCTATGTAACAAAAAAGAATATATTTATAGTTGGCGCCGGGTTTTTGTTAATAGTTCCAATAGCTCTGCCTTATTTTCAAGTATCTGCCGAGCATGCATTTAAAAGAGACATCAGAGAGGCGATTCACTTGGCTTTGCAACCTGAGGACTTATTTTACTCAAGTAGTTATTCGAGATTTTCTTATATACTTAACCCGATTCAGGCAAACATAAAATATACTAAAAAACCTGATTTTAAGCCGGGTTTTTTGGGGTTGACATTAACTTTATTTTCAGCCGTTGTGCTGTATGTTTTTTTCAAATACTTCAAGAAACAAGACTGGATTTATAAGGGCTTGGTTGTATCGGGTCTGGTTGGTTTAATCTTAAGCCTTGGTCCTGCGCTGCATTTGGGTAGACAAACAATACATTACCCTTTCCCGATCCCGTTACCATATGCTTTGTTTTACTATGTGATTCCCGGGTTTCAAGGGCTAAGGAATGCATTTCGTTGGGAAATGCTTTTTGCATTTTGTATGGCAGTTGCCTCGGGTTTGCTGCTTTATAGAATAAGTAAAAATTGGAAAAAAAGAAAAATTTTTTCTGTGTATCCAGTCTTACTGATGTTGATAGTTATTGAATTTAATTTCCCTCTGCAATCTGTCAGAGTACCAGAAAAGAAAGAATTTCCAGCAGTATATTCTTATATTGCTACAACAGAGCCCAACTCAAAAATTATTGAGATGCCTATCTATAACTGGGATATGTTCCCGTATTCGCCTACCGAACTTCTGCGGGTATACTACTCAACTTCTCATTTCCGAAAGACTGTTAATGGAGCAAGCGGATTCTCTCCTCCGAGGTGGCAAGCGATCGCGCGCGAGTTGCTTTCTGATTTTCCTTCAGACTCGTCATTGTTGCGCTTACGAAAAATGGGTATCTCGTATATAATCGTACATAAAGACGAATACGACAGGCTGCATAAAGAAAAGTTTTCTGTAGATAAAAAAAGCATCGGAGACGGGGGTTTTGTCGTCGGACAGCTTAATAGCGATAAGCGCGTAAGGCTTAAAAAGCGTTTCGGCAAAGATTACGTATATCAAATTTTGTAACTTATGTTTTCGTTGGCTATTCTTATCGGCATTTATTCATACGGAATTTTCTCCTTGGGGTTGGTTGGGTTGTTGTACCCTACTGTTATTTTCGTTTTCTCAGCTTTCTTTCTTGTCTTGGCGATTTTGTATTTTCGGAAAAACATGCTTGGGGTTGTTGGGGATATCGGGAAGGTTAGGGAAAAGGTACAAAGAGATATACTCTCAAGAATACTTTTATTGTTTCTTGCCGCTTTGGTTGTTGTAAATTTGGTTGGCGCACTGGGGCCGGAGACAGGGTTTGATGCTCTGTGGTACCATCTTACCCTTCCCAAATTGTACCTTATTTATAATGCAATCGTTCATATTCCCGGCGGCATTCTTTATTATTCCGATATGCCAAAGCTCACCGAGATGCTGTATGTATCGGCCCTTGCTCTGGGAGACGAGACTGTTGCCAAGCTTATTCATTTCTTATTTGGAGCTTTGACTACTATCGCAATATACAAAATGGGAAGAATGTATCTTTCGCTCCGGTATTCTCTTCTTGCCAGCGCAATTTTTTATTCTAATCTTGTTGTCGGCTGGATGTCGACAACTGCATATATAGATCTGGCAAGAACTTTTTTTGAAACGCTTGCTCTGTGGGGCCTTCTTATATGGGTAAAGATTGAGGAGAAGAAGTGGTTGGTTGAGTCAGCTGTAATGGCGGGACTGGCCATAACAGCTAAGCTTCTTGCAATAGGATCCTTACTCCCAACTTCTTTCCTTATCATTTGGCATAGTGTCAATGATAAAAAATCTCCAAAAAAGATAATGTCTTCATTACTTTTTTATGTATCCATTGCACTTGTGGTGCCGCTGCCGTGGTTTGTTTTATCTTTTCTCCATACCGGAAATCCTGTTTTTCCATTTTTTACGCGTATATTAGAAGTTGATTTTACTCTGAATTTGCTTAAGCCTGAGATTTTTATAAGTGAAATGTGGCAATTATTTACTCAGCTTGCTGACCCAATTTCTCCAATTTATCTTATTTCTTTACCTCTTTTGCTTTTCTCTTACAAGAGATTTAGCATTTCGGGCAGGTTAGTATTGCTTTATTCGTTTCTGGCTCTTATCATCTGGTATATTACTCCCAGAACAGGGGGAGGACGCTTTATATTACCGTATTTACCTGCATTTTCTCTTGTTGTCGCAGAACTTGTGGCAATTATTTATGCGCAAAGAGAAAGCAAGCAAACCCTTTACAAAATACTTATTGGGATTATTGTCGTTTCATTTTCCGTGTCACTTATTTACAGAGGAGTAGCAAATATAAAATATGTACCCGTTATTGTAGGATCCGAATCAAAACAGCATTTCTTGACCAACCATCTTAATTTTTCATTCGGTGACTTTTATGATACTGATGGTTATTTTCAAAAGACAATTACAAATAGAGATCGGGTTCTGCTCTACGGTTTTCATAATTTGTATTATGTTGACTTTCCTTTTATTGATGCATCCTGGGTACAAAAGGGTAACACATTCAACTATATTGCAGTGCAGGACGGAGAATTGCCAGAGCGATTTCGGTATTGGAGCTTAATTTATTATAATCCAAAAACAAAGGTTGGGCTTTATTCCTTATATGGGCAACAATGGATATATTAAAGCGAACAATCATAGTAATATTTTTCTTATCCTCTTTAGCTTTATTGTTAAAAACTCCCTTTTTGGATACATATCCAGATTTTAATGTCTATTATGAAGGGTCAACATTTTTATTCCGAGGTCTTAATCCATATGTTTCATCGGATCCCTCTTCAGTGAATTACGTATATCCGCCTTTTGCTCTCTTGTTCTTTGCCCCCTTCACTCTTTTGCCTGTTTTTGCCGCGTCTTCGATCTGGACGATTTTATCACTAATCTCATTTTTCTCTTCGATGATGGTAGCATATAAAATATTGTCCGTGAGAATTTTTTCAAACCAATTTTTGCTACTCACCTCACTTGCGATGTTGTTTTTTCCAGTAAAATTCACACTGGGAATGGGCCAAATAAATTTGTTTATTTTTTTACTTTTACTGCTTGGAATATATTTTTTGAGACAGAAGAAGGAAATTATTTCCGGCATTTTTTTCGGAACATCCATCGCGCTAAAGTTTTTCCCTCTACTTTTTTTGCCCTACTTTCTCATAAAAAGGCAGTGGCAAGTATTCTTCTCTTCACTTGCTACCGTAGCTTTTCTTTGGTTGTTCTCTGTATTATTTGTAGGAATTGATTTGCAATTGTATTATATTAATCACGTACTTCCTGGTATTTTTAAAGCTTCCCAGGCTGCGTATTACAACCAAGCTCTTTCCGGTTTTTTGGTGAGATTACTTGGCGATAATTCTATTTTTAATAGCGGGAAATTGCTAATTTCTCTGTTATTGCTTGTTCTGTCATTTTGGATTCTTTTAAAAAAAGAGAAAAGAAAAGATACAACCTTGCTTGAATTATCGATGATTATAACGCTCAGCCTTATGGTGAATAGCTTTTCCTGGCAGCATCATTTTGTTTGGCTGATTTTTCCATTTATGATAGTCGCAGGACGATTAGGGAAATGGGGGGGATTGGGGAGATTGGGGGTTCTTGTCAGTTACTTACTTGTGGCTGCAAATTTGCGAAACCCAAGCGCTTTTCCGCTTTTGGTACAGTCGCATGTGTTCTTCGGAACATTACTTTTGTGGGGAGTAATATTCTACCTATTGATAAAAAGACAGTATGCTTAAAGTACTCTTTATTATTTCGCTTATCGCATTTGTCATGGGACAAGTTGCGAGAGTGCAATTTGGTAATGGCGCCGCAATAACACTGCTTGATATAACAGTCGGAATATTTGTTGCCGTCTGGTTTGTGCACTTGCTATACGAGAGGAGATCGGTAAAAGATAAACTTTTTCTCCCAATTCTCCTTTTTTTTGTTTCAGGTACGGTTTCGCTTATAATCAACAGCACTCATCTTGAGCCCCAGCAGTTAATTGTTTCTTTTTTGTATGCGCTACGGTGGCTTGCTTATGCGGGGCTGTACTTTGCAGTAAAAGAATTTCCAAAGGAACACAAGAGAAAAATTCCAACCATGCTTATATGGGCAGGGGGCACAGTGGTGGCGTTGGGTTTTCTCCAACATTTCTTCTATAATAATTTGAGGAACCTCTATTATCTTGAGTGGGATGACCATCTTTACCGTCTATTTTCAACATTCCTGGACCCGAATTTTGCCGGTGTATTCTTCAG
>CAZTFV010000014.1:0-19672 GCA_964613075.1 uncultured Gammaproteobacteria bacterium
TCCCATTCGACCCATTCGGTTGTGTTGATTGAGGCTTTTTTAATGCGATGATTGGGTGGGGTTTCGGTTTGATCGCAGAGATAAATCTTACTCGCAGCTACAGCATCGGCAAGACGAAAAATCGCACCGATGTTGTAGGTATCTAATACATTATCAAGGATAATATAAACAGGATTTTTCTTGAGCAGCTTTTTCTGCTCTTCTTGTGCTTCTGTGACACGAAGTTCTTTTGCCCCAAGTTTCATCATGGAGGAATTATATCGTAGATTGAGAGTAGACACTAGAGTCTAGAAGCTAGAATTTGAAGTTTGAATTCTAGAGGTTAGATTGATACGATGCAAGTATGATTAAAACTTTTCGAGATTTGGAAGTTTATCAGGAAGCGCATCGATTAATGCTTCTAGTACATCAAGCTGTTAAACAATTTCCAGTATATGAACGTAACGATTTGGCATCACAAATGAGAAGGGCATCAAAATTATGCCCATCTAATATAGCTGAGGGGTGGGCAAAGAGAAGGTTTGAAAAGAAGTTTAAACAACAACTTGATGATGCAATCGGCTCTGCAAACGAGATGGAAGCCCACACAGAAATGGCACGTGACTTAAAGTATTGGCAAAAAGTTTTTGTGAAACTCTGCTTAGAAGATATGGGCAGCTTGGAGGAAAATTGACAAACCTACAGAGAAATTGGAAGACTTTCTAAACTCTAACTTCCAACGTCAACATCTAACATCTAGTTTCTAGCGTCTAGCCTCAAATCTTGCTATCGTGTCGTTGTTGTGGTTGTGGGTTCTGGAGAAGGCGTGATAGTCGTTGTCGGTGTAGGTTTAAAATTACCTTCTTTCTCTGCTTTTCGCGCTTCTCGCAGCTCTTTGATAGACTCGCGTGTCTGTTTTGCCCGCTCACGAAGCTGCTGCATTTTCTTCTTTCGCTCAGCCTGCAATGCCTTTTTCTTCTTATTTATTTCCAAAAGAGTCTTCAGACGCTCTATTCTGAGCTTTTTCATCTCAATTTTAATGCTATTTACATCAACATCTGCTTCAGTGCCTAATTTTGCCTCATCTTTTTTCACCATATTATCGAGCTTTAGCAAGCGATCTTCCAGCTTTTTTACTGCTGTCTCTACGCCCAACACTTGCGTCTCTACTTCATCCTCAAGATCATTTTCCATTGCCTCAAGCATCTGCTCTTCTGTCAGCTGTTCCTCAACGCGCACCTTCGCCATCAACATAGACTGCCTGGTAGACTCAATCCGTAAAGCAAGCGCGCTATCTGCCTGCTCTGCGACTGTCTTTAAAATGTCTCTATGTAACTTCATCAGGTCATTGGTATCCTTGGCTAATGTCTTAACATCTGTTCCACGCGCAGTTGCATCAGCAAGATCGGAAGAAACCTTTGTTGCCTCATTTGCTATCTCAGCAAGCGTTGCTTGCATCGCTCCCCTGTTATTGCGCTCTGTCATAACGCGAAGCTCTGCCAACCGTTCACCCAAGAGCAAATTACGAACTTCAACCCTTCGCTCCGGTGTAAAAGCAAAGACAAGACGGAATTTCTGAAAGGCTTTGTCTACTATGTAAAGCGGGCTGTCAGGAAGGATATATCCGGGGCCCGAAGCAACAGGAGGAAAGTTAACATTTATGGGGCTAGTCTCATCACCTAATACGTCTTGAGCGTGATTTGCAAACGTCGGAGCAGCAGATATGATTAAAAGAAATAATCCACCGACAAGAACAGCATACGTACGCATAGTTTGATTATGAAACTGTTTTTAGGAGAATGTCAAGTAGAGCCTAGACAACAGGTTCAAAATTTGTTACGCTTTTGATATACATACGCTTAAACGCTATTTCATATTCGGATTAAAATTTTGAAAAAACAATTTACACACCCTCTCTTTGTACGATTTGGGGCTGTTGTGCTCTTTTTTGCCATTATCCTCACCGTATTCCTTGCAATGCAACCGCAGGATCCCCGCCGCTTTGCCGCAGAGGGAGATAAACCGAATATCATTGTCATCATGACCGATGACCAGCGATGGGATGCTATGGAGACCTTGCCGACTGTCACAAAAACGCTTGCCAGCCGGGGAGTTACCTTTACCAATGCCTATGTGACGACACCACTCTGTTGTCCAAGCCGCGCAAGTTTTTTGACCGGCTTATATACCCACAATACCGGTATCTGGGAAAATAATGGCCTGGGAGAGAATACCGATCGTCTCGGTAATAAAAATAAACAGACAATCGCAGTTTGGCTTAATAGGGCGGGTTACCGGACTGCGCTGATTGGTAAATATCTGAATGGTTATGCAAAACCTGAATATGTCCCGCCGGGATGGGATAAATGGTTCGCTTTTAGCGGCGGACAGGGATACTATGATTACGACATCAGCCAGAACGGGAATTCGAAACATTTCGGAAGAAATGATAGCGATTATTCTACCGAAGTTCTTCGGCGCGAAGCAGTCGATTTTATTAAAAATGTAAATGAGCCGTTTTTTCTTTTATTTACCCCTGTTACTCCGCACCCATGGAGCGGCGGAAAGGACAGTGATGAGGATGCTGTCCCCGGGCTGGCCGCCCCACCTATTGCTCCTAAACATCAGGGAGAATGTACTGTTTCACAGTGGCAGCGACCGCCTTCTTTTAACGAACAGGATGTTTCGGACAAACCGCAGTGGATTCGCAATCAGATAAATGTCTCTGCGAGCAAAGTCCAACAATTCCGCAGGGCACAACTCTGCAGCCTGAAAGCGGTAGATGAAGCAATTGCTGATATGCTCAAAGCGCTTGGTCGTCCACGCATCGACAATACAGTCATTATTTTTTATAGCGACAACGGTTACAGCTATGGTGAACACAAATATGTGAAGAAAAATTGCTTCTATGAAGAGTGTGCTCGAACACCTATGGTTATCAGTTACCCGAAATTGACAACGAGTGCAAAAATTAGTGAAGAATTCGCGCTCAATATTGACTTGGCGCCGACAATTGCCGATCTGGCAGGAATCAGGATACCAGTAAAAGTGAATGGAAAGAGTCTGGTTCCTCTGTTAGCGAATCCGGATGCCAATATCCGGGATGTGTTTTTACTCGAAGTGCGTTCGGGTAAAGAAAACTACACAGGAAATGCTATTCGAACCGATCAGTATAAATACACTGAGTTAAATACTGGAGAAAAAGAACTCTATGATCTGACAAATGATCCATATGAACTTGAAAATAAGGCTGCGAATCCTGAGTTTGTAAGTATTGTACAGGACTTGTCGGCAAGACTTAGGCTGCTTAAAGAAGACCAGGAGCCACCCATTTCTCCTTTAGGAGCTACACTTCCTTAACCTCCTACTGACCCAACGATCTCGTCCTACTTCTTCTTTTTCTTATTGTCACGACTTACGCAAATTCTTATTGTTCGAGCTTGTCGAGAACTTCTCGACTCGGCTTAATTAGCCTCGCTCGAAGAATAACTGCGTAAGTCCTATTGTCTTTGCAAAGATGGTATAAAACAGTCCTCGTGTTGACATATATGAAAGCATTTAATACGCTTTAGATATACCTAAATTTACGCGAGCCTTCTCTGCTCAGATAAAAATATTGAAAAAACTACACAAAGATCCTCTTTTTATACGGATCGGAGTTGTTGCGCTCTTTTTTGCCATCATCCTCACTGTGTACCTTGCGATGCAGGAGCAAAATCTTCGTCAAGAAGCAAAAGGCAAAGGCGGCGGCAAGCCAAATATTATCCTTATCCTAACAGATGATCAGCGCTACGACACTCTGAAGTACATGCCAAAGACCGAAAGGTTACTTGGCAAACAAGGAGTAACTTTTACCAACGCTTTTGCCACTACTCCGCTTTGCTGTCCAAGCCGAGTCAGCATACTTACAGGAAAGTATACTCAGGATCATGGAATCCTTACAAATCATGAAAAATACAAACAATTTAAGGACAAAGATACATTACCTGTATGGCTTCAAAAAGCTGGATATCGTACAGGCTTGATGGGAAAATACCTGAATATTTTTAAAGAGAAAAAATATGTCCCGCCAGGGTGGGATGACTTCAGAGCAGATATTAAAAATACATATTACGGCTATACCATGAATGAAAATGGACAGGATATAACTTATGGATATGATCCTCAGGATTATTCAACTTATGTTTTTACTGAAATGGCTATAAACTTTATTGAAGGAAAAAGTGATCCTCTAGGGAAAAACAAAAAAGTAAATAGTAATAAGAAAAATGACGTTAAGGGCGGCCAGGGTGCGAAAAGTAATAAGCCTTTCCTCGTAATTTTATCCACAAATGCAGTGCACACAGACGGAGGAAAAACGATTTTCAAAAAAGGAAGTGGGGGAAACGGAAAGAAAGGCAAAACTAATGCGGCGAGCGTAGATACAGATGAAGAAGTTGATGTAACTGAGGAGGAGCTAGAATCGCATTTTCAGGGCGCAAATGATGAAAATGAAATCGAGAGTGATGATAGTCTTCTAGATGCTGCTGGCGGCGCAAAAAAAATGAAAGATTACTTTGCGATGCCCGGACCGAAGGATGCCCGTAAGTGCAAACCAATAAAAGATTTTGAGAGAATTCCAAGCTTTAATGAAAAGGATGTTTCGGATAAACCGAAAACTATCCGGGACATTCCAAGATGGAGTAATAATGAAATTAGAAAATTAGAAGCATGGGCCGAGAGCCAGGTTTGCGCATTGAAAGCGGTTGATGATGCTGTTGAGGATATTGTTAAATCCCTTGGTAAAGAGCGAGATAATACAGTAATTATTTATATGTCGGACAATGGGTATGCTTGGGGAGAAAACCGCTGGTCACGTAAAGCCTGCGTTTATGACTCATGCGCTAAAGTACCACTTATCATAAGTTATCCTAAAATGACGAAAAAGAAAGAGGAGAGCAATGCTCTTGTAAAAAACGAGGATATCGCTGCAACAATTGCAGATCTTGCAACTGCGAAAACTGGGAAAATTGACGGAATCAGTTTGGTTCCGATACTCAAGAACCCAGACAAGACGGTACAGGACGTTATATTATTGGAGGTATATAACTATGGTGATTCATTTGCTGTTAGGACAGAGAAGTATCTATATGTTGAGAATCAGAGTTGCGAGCTTGAGCTATATGATCTAAAAAAAGATCCATATAACCTTGACAATCAAATTGAGAATGAAAAATATTATTCAGATGCGCAGAAGCTACAAAAAGAACTAGAAAAATTAAAAAAAGGAAAGTTAAAAAATTGCAAGCTGCCCGAGCCGAAAGACAAGAAAAATGTAGATCAAAGAAGAGATCGGTCATTAAAAGACATGCAAGAGATTGAGGGGATCAATGAGTCAGAAGAAGAACTAGATAATATAGATGAAGAATCTGAAGAGGATACCGATACAGTAGATGGAGGAGATGAAGAAGAACTAACAGAGGAGGATATAGATGAAAAAACAGTTCGATTCAGTTTGACAGCTTTCTTACATGGCATAGGCCGCGGTGGTGATGCGCTAAATCCCCAAGCAGCGGGTAATACCAATCCACGAACTACTGAGTATCCCTTTCTTGCAACGATCTATGCGGGAGAGGAAGTAATCGATGTGGGAGGAACTGTTCGGTATGATAGCGCAAAAGGAGCATTTACCGGAAGTTTTTCAGCGGTAATTCCTGATGCGGAAAATATAACTCTTGAGGTAGAAATCCCGCGCTATCTAACTACAACTGCAGAAATAGATACACTCCCTGACTCCGGCAATGTAACTTTGCCTGAGCTTTCATTTGTCAACGGAGATGTGAATAACGATTATGTCCTTGACATACTGGATTTTAATTTGATTGCTGCGTGTTTTTCCCAGAACGATGGTGAAATATGTGACCCTAAAACAAGAAAGCAAAGTGATCTGGATGATAATGGCATAGTTGGCGAGCCAGATGTCAATTTGTATCTTCGGGAGCTAAGTGCGAAGGACTATTAGCCGGCTTTTTATACCCTTTAATATCTTCCAGTTTCCAGGCGGCGAAATCGCAATTGGGGTAATTTGAGCAACCATAGAAGCGGCGGCCCTTGCGCGTTTTTTTGACAACAACCTTCCCTGCCAGATTCCCCTGAAGATGGCCGCATTTGGGACAGGCAATATTTGTATCCTCGATAAGCGGCTTTGTGAATTTGCAATCTGGGAAGCGAGCACATGAGAGGAATTTTCCAAATCGTCCTGTTCGGATAACTAAATTTGCCTTTTTACATACAGGACACTGCTCATCTGTCTTCTCAACTTCTATCTTTACCCGCGCGACATTTTTCATCGTCCCCAGTTTTTTGTCAAACGGACCGAAAAATTCTTTCATCATCTTCACCCATTCCTTGTGACCATTTGCCACTTCATCAAGATCATCCTCCATCTGAGCAGTAAAGGGCACATCATCAATATCCGAGAAATTTTTCACCAGAAAGTCATTGACGGCAATGCCAACTGCAGTTGGTTCAAAGCGGCGGTCTACTCTTTCTATATATGCCCGATCAGTAAGCGTCGAGATAATCGAGGCGTAGGTTGACGGGCGGCCGATACCTTTGTCCTCAAGTGTACCGATGAGAGATGCATCATTGTAGCGTGGTGGTGGTGGCGTCTCGTGTGGCTCGTGCCGGACGCTCTCTGTCTTCAGATCTTCATCTTTTTCAAATTTCGGAAGCTTTGTATCCTGGAGCGCCAGCGGATTAACCTTCAAAAACCCGTCAAACAGCAAAACAGAACCACTTGCTTTAAAGCGATACTTTTTCTCCTTTGAATCTGCGAAGACCGTGGTTGATTCTATTACTGCATCATTCATTTGTGAGGACACAGCCCTTCTCCAAATCAAATCGTAGAGTTTTGCGCACTCTGCCCCCATCTGACTTCTGACGTCTGACTTCTGACGTCCGGCATGGGTCGGCCGTATTCCTTCATGTGCTTCTTGCGCCAACTTTTGTTTGGTTGTATAAAAACGGGGTTTTTCCGGCAGATACTTCCCGCCAAATTGTTTCTCAATATAATTTCTGATCTGATTCATTGCTTGCGCTGCAATCACCACTGAATCTGTTCTGTGGTATGTTATGAATCCTTCCTCATACAGTTTCTGCGCCAGACTCATCGTTCGCTTACCGGGATAGCCAAAACGATGAGAGGCATCTTGTTGGAGTGTTGAAGTAGTATAGGGAGGAAATGGAGAACGGCTGGTCTCCTTTTGCAACACATCGGCGACAAAGAAGTTGTTTTTCTTAATATCCGCGACAATACTTTCCGCTTTTTTCTCCGTGGTAATCGTGGTTTTCGTTACCTTATACTGCCCGTCATACAAATCGTGTGTTTTCTGTATTTCAAGTTTCTCTCCACTGATCTCAATGAGTTCAAACTCGACTGCGCTTTTGTTTCCCTTTTTCTCAAATAAGGCGTGGATTGTGAAATAAGGTTCTTTATTGAACTTTTCAATTTCCTTCTCTCTTTCGACTATGAGGCGTAAGGCTACGGACTGAACGCGACCTGCGGATAAACCGCGTCTGACTTTTTGCCAAAGCACCGGTGATAATTTATAACCGACCAAACGGTCAAGTACTCTCCTTGCCGTTTGCGCATCTACTAAATGCTCATCAACACCCCGCGGATGTTCAAGCGCTTCCTTTATCGCGTGCTCCGTAATCTCATGAAACACAATCCTTGCAAACTTTTGACTTTTGACTTTTGACTTTTGACTTTGAGCGAGAACGTCTTTGATGTTTGAAGCGATTGCTTCTCCTTCCCGGTCAGGGTCTGTAGCGAGGATAATTGTCTTAGCAGATTTGGCTGCGGATTTTAGCTCTGCGATTATTTTTTTCTTATCAGGAATAACTTCGTATTCGGGTTTAAAGTTATGCGCAACGTCAACGCCCAATGTGCTTTTTGGCAAATCCATAACATGTCCCATGGAGAATTTGATCGTATAGCCATCCCCCAAATATCTTCCGATAGTACGGGCTTTTGTAGGTGATTCGACGATAACGAGATTTTTCATGTTTTGAGATTAGACGCTTGATGCTAGAAGCTTGATCTTGAGGTTTTGAAGATAGAAAGTAGATATATCTCTAACTTCTAATATCAAACTTCAAATTCTAACGTCTAGTTTCTAGAGTCTAGCATCAATACTTCGTATTTTGGATTTACCTTACGATTGTATCGTTCATTATACATGTAGTGTCAAGGAGTAAATTATAAAGAGTATATTCCTGCGTCTAATGTTTTAACTATTCCCTTCATTTCCATTAATGAAAGTAATATACCTAATTCTGATGAGGCGAAACCTGTTTTCTTCACGATTTCATCAAAATGCAACGCTTCATTCTGCAAAAGATCAATAACCCTCTGCTCCTCCTGTGTATCTCCCTTTATTTCCTTTCTTACTGTGTTTCTCTGTCCCTTTATTCCTATCCCTAATTCGTCTAATATATCATCTCCGCTGGTTACTATCTTTGCGCCTTTTTGCAAAAGCATGAGAGGTCCCTTGGAAAGACTTGACGTAATCGGTCCTGGAACTGCAAAAACAGGCCTATGCAGCGAAGCTGCGTATGACGCGGTGATCAATGCCCCGCTATCCTCTGCTCCTTCTGTCACGACAACCGCCTGAGATAACCCGGCAATGATCCGATTGCGAGATGGAAATGATCCCTTGGTCGGTGCGGCACCCAAAGGGTATTCGGAGACAACTGCACCATGACCGTTTATAATACTATTATATAACTCTTGGTTTGCACTCGGATAGCACACATCGACTCCTCCTCCCGACACTGCAATTGTTTTCCCTCCTTGTTCAATTGCGCTCCTATGTGCCACAGCATCAACGCCTATCGCTAGCCCCGAGACAATAACGCAACCCGCCTGCACCAGTTCTTGTGTAATAAGCGTTGTCACTTCTCTCCCATATTGCGTAATTTTTCTCGTCCCGACAACTGCAATAGTTATATTGTTCGAGCGTAGTCGAGAACTACTTACTTCTCGACTCATCGCCTTCGGCGAACTCGCTCGAAGAATAGTATTGTCGCCCCTCCCATACAGAACAAAAGGTGGGGTTTTTATTTTCTTTAACAATGCCGGATATTTCTCGTCCTTAAGCGTTGTAAAGGATACTCCTTTTGCAAGGAGTATCCTTGTATATGCGTCAAGCGAGAAGTCGGCGCGAAATGCTTCAAACTTCTTTATCAAAACAGGACCTAAGCTTGCTTCTCGCAAATCACTTGCACTTGCTGTCCAGGCAGCTTTTGCCGACCCAAAATGCAAAAGAAGTTTCTGAAATGTTATCGGTCCGATTCCCGGAAAGACTGAAAATCCCAGCCAGTACTCTCGCTCTGTCATACTTACACTGTAATCAGTTTGACAAACTATTTCCACTGTGGAATACTGATTTTGATGGCTGCGAATGGTGGCAACAAAAACAGAAAATGGATTTTACTCACAGTTGTTTTCATGGTAGTATTTTTTCTTGGCATTTCCTATTTCGCCTCAACCTCTATGAAGAACAAGCAAGAGTCAGGCACTACCCCTACGCCAACGTTGGTGCAGTCCGCAGTGCCTATGAAAGAGCAAAAACAGATCGATGCATGGATCAAGGAGAATGACCTGAATGAGTACGGCGACCCAAAGACTACCGTCTACGCCGGTGGTACTCCATTATTTAATGAATCGACAGGAGAATACACCGAGCGGTACGAATACATCGTCAAGGAACACGCAGACAAACCCTGGCAAAAATAGACAACGAGACTATGCTAGCTTTGCGCGGTGCTGGAGGATGTTGACCCAGGTGAGTGCGCGCTCTGCCCACTCGTATTTTTCCAAGGTGTTCTTCTTCGCTACTAAATCCTCAAACTCTTTCCGGAATCGCTGTAATGTATGTTTAAATCTACTTTGAAAATCATCATCATGCATCGTTTCCAGATAGTCTCTTATTTCTTGCAAGAATTGATCGACCCGTCGCTGCCTTGTTTGATTTTCAGAAAAAATCCAGTCACTTACTCGAGCAAGATTTACTGAAATATCCATTATTTTGTCTTTGTTGCTCAAGTTCATATAATTCATCGACTCAATAACTCTTTAACTATTTTATCAAATTCATTGCGTATCTCCGCTGACATGATATCACGACTCGTATTTTGCTGCTGCCAAAACTTCAAGCTCAATATCGACGACTACTTTAATATACCCGTCTAAATCCTCAGCCATTTTTTTCATCTCTTCATCTGTCGCTTTTTTGTCAATGATGAGGATCATGTGGTTATTCTAACACAGCAACTGTTACAAAAATGTAAAATAAAAATTATGTTTGTGGGGCTGGGGAAGCGATCGGTGCGACGGTAAAAATATCTCCTCCTCTTTCTAGCCCGGTTTGCCGAACATCAAATACAAGCGTTCCCAGAGAATCGTATCTATCGCCTGGTAGCATGCCGTTTCTCTCCAATAACCCAGGAGAGATCTCATAAAGCGTCTCTCGATCTCCAAAGCCAACTTCAACTTCTCCAAAAGGAGAGGGGACAGAGAAACTTACCGCTTGGCCTGAAGCGTCCATGATGCCTCCGGCTGCAATACCTAGAAGAGTTACGCCACCAACAAATTTGAGTGTGGTATTAGTCAACCACCTTGCTGCCCTTCCTCCGTAATACCTAATCTTGTACCCCCCGTATTCGATTACTGGAACCTCTTCGACACGTCGACCTTTTCTCTCTTGAGTTGCCATAGTATTTAGTGACATTATACTATATTCAGTCAACCCCTTTTTATTTTCCAGTAAACCAGGCTTCCAGGATCTTTTTGGCGATTGGAGCGGCGATGCTGGAACCTTCACCTGATGATTCGGACAAAACAGTGACAACTATTTCAGGGTCATATGCCGGAGCAAAAAGCGTGATCCAGGCATGCGGCAATGTCTTCTCTCCCCCATGCTGCGCTGTGCCTGTTTTACACGCAGTGATTACCTTTCTATAATCTCTAAATTCTGCAGCGGTAGACGCTTGTGGTGCCTCTAAGAAATTCTTCCCGTCAATTCTTAATTCTGAATTCTTAACTCTAAATTCAAATAATGGCCAGGCGACACCTCCCGGACTGCATGCTTGTATCATACCCTCTGTTATAAGAGAAACTGTTGTATCCGACAAAAATTTTTGATTTTTGTCCGCCAGCTCCGATTTGATCGGAGCCAGCTGGCGGATTGATTTTTGATTTTTTAGCAACCGAGGCTCATAGAGCGTCCCTCCATTTGCAATAACATTTGTAAACATGTTCACCTGCAGGGGCGTTGTTAATAGGTATCCTTGTCCGATGCCGTAGATAAATGTATCGCCTAAATACCATTGCTCGCCGATTTCTTTTTCTTTCCATTCCTTACTCGGCAATACGCCTTGCTGCTCTCCGATCAGATCGTTTGAAAGGATATGGCCGATGCCGAATTTTCCTGCCGTTTGAGATAAACGATTGACATTGACCATCTCCGCCAATTTGTAAAAGAAAATGTCATTTGAGCGGCTGATTGCTTTTACGACGTTGACGTCTCCGTCTGTTCGGCCGTACTGCGTGAAGTACCAATTGGAAAAGGAAAACTGTCCGATTTTTATAACTCCGGTATCTTTTATAATGAAGTCCTTGTCAATAACGTCATTCTCAAGCCCCGCGGCTGCAGTTATGATCTTAAAGGTTGACCCGGGCGGATAGGTACCTGCTATCGCACGATTCATAAGCGGTTGATTTTGTGAATCGGTTAGGATATGGGAAATACTCTGGTATCCGCTGCTTGATGCTTTATAGGTAGTATCAAGCGTAAAAAGGTTGGGGTCAAATGCCGGCTTTGAAACCATCGCTATTATTTCACCATCCGGCTTTGTGATAACGACGGCGCCTTTTTTGACATCTTTCATAGCAGCAAAAGCGGCTTGTTGTATTCTTGCGTCAATTGTCACGGTAATATTCTGACCGGGGATAGGATCAGTCTGCCCGAGCGTTCGTATCGGCTTTCCCATTGCATCAACTTCCAGTAATTGTTTGCCGTTTTGGCCGCGAAGTTCTTTCTCAAAACGCTTTTCAATACCCACTTTTCCGACCCAGTCGGTTAAGCCGTAATCTGAGAAATCCGGAGATTTTAATTCTTCCTCGGATATCTGCCCGACGTATCCGATGATATGAGAAAATGCTTCTTTAAACGGATACTCACGGAGCGAATCAATGGCAATATTTTTTTCTCCCCCGGCAATCTTTGCCAATGCCGTTTCACTATTCAAAAGTACTGTTTTATCTTTTATGATCTGCCTATAGCCGGGCTTGTTATACACGAGCGGAATGCCGTTTCGGTCAAATATCACACCTCTTGGTGCATAAATGATTTTGGTTCTGATGCGATTTGAATCTGAGATAGTTCGGTAATAGTTGCCTTGAAATACTTGAAGATAGAGTAATCGTGTAACAAGCACCCCTCCTGCCAGGAGGAGCAAAAAGGGCAAGAGGAAATTTCGCATCGGTTTATCTGCGCCTTCTCTGTTTTTCCTTCTTGTAATTGTCTCAAGCTTTATATGATCTGCGAATGCGTGACCGATGTTCATAATTTTGATGTTAGACGCTGGAAGCTTGAATCTAGAATTTGAAATTAGAAAATAGAAGTTTGACCTTCTCTAGCTTCTATCCTCCAACATCAAGATCTAACTTCTAGTATCAAGCGTCTAGTCTCAAATGTTGTTTGCTTCTTGCCTTTTAAAAATGCTGACCACTTTAAATAGTATTCCCGCCAGAATCATCCCGAATACCCCCTGCAAGAGTGCGTGTTCATGCCCAAATAATTTTGTATACAGATAGACACCAAAAAACGAGGAGAATAAAACAAAAGGCATTGTTCTTATTTCATATTTCCGGTCATACAAAAAAACCAATAGGAAAAATGCGGTAAAGAAGAGGCTAGTCGTTCCTATGGCTCTGACTGTCGCAATATCAAGCAGCAACCCGGCAAGAAAAGCAAACAAGAATATTGTCGTGTTTTTTGATAAGACAAGCAAAATAAGCGAGTACAGTAGCGTAATCGGTAGGCTTGTTAGAGTTGCTTCAACAAGTATCACAATGAATAAGCCAAATAGTAGTACGGGCATGTTAGTTTGAGAGCAATACAAAGACTGTTGTTAATTTCGGTATATCAAGGAGGGATTGGACTTTTGCTGTTTGAAAAAGACTGCTGGCTTTTTTATCGACGGAAACGATTTTACCGATTATTAAATCCGGTGGATAGCCTTTGCCTTGCGTATCCAGATCTCCCTTCGTCACAACCACATCCGAAACGGTAAGCTTTTCGGATAATACCACATTATCAAGCACCATTACACCATTTCCCCCTCCGTTAACAATCCCTAACGCATTTGTCTGCGATGTCCTACCGGTGAGAGAACTGTCTGTATCGGTTAGTAACCGTACCAAAGATAGATGCGGCGATACTTTGGTGATTTTACCTACAAGATTGTTCTCATATACCACAACGTACCCGCTATCCACACTGTCGCTTGTCCCTTTGTCGATAATAAGCTCACTAGGCTGAGATACGCCAGGAATCAGACCTTTTGTTCCGACAATAGTTGCGGGAAGCAGTGATTTAATCGATATTTGAGCTGTCTGGAATTGGTCACGAAGCGCTTTCACTTCATTTTCGAGTGATTTCTGTTTACTCAATTGCTCCGTGAGCTTTCTGTATTCATTCCGAAGCTTCTGTTCGCTACTTCCCAATCCGTACGTCATACCACCAAATATACTATGCAATGATCTTTGTGCCGGAAGCGTAAGTAGTTCAAATGTCCCTGTCACTCCAGAAAAAAAGGGTACGCGGAAAATAAGAATAGCGAGAAACGATAGGACAAAAAAAACAAACGCGGTAAGGAATAAACTCCGCCTTTTTTGCATATGAAACATTGTAGTCCGTAAGCTTCTATATGGCAAGCTTCATGTCTACCTGTTTTGTTTCATTCTCTCCATTGTTCTATTGTTAAATTGTTATATTGTTACCTCTCCCCTTTGGGGAGAGGGGAGGTGAGGGGAACAATTCAGCAATGTAGCAATATAACAATAGTAGTAAATTTATAGGACTTACGCAGTTATTCTTCGAGCGAGGCTGATTAAGCCGAGTCGAGAAGTTCTCGACAAGCTCGAACAATAAGAATTTGCGTAAGTCGTATTTACTTCAGTCCCCCAGTCACCTTCACTCTTGAAAGAATTGAATCATCCTCCAGCACCTTTCCTGCCCCTCGAACAACAGTGGTGAGGGGGTCTTCGGCGAGGATGACAGGCATATGCGTTCGTTCAACAATCAGTTGATCAAGACCTGAGAGGAGAGCTCCGCCTCCTGTGAGTAAGATACCATGCTCAAGAATATCTGAGATTAACTCAGGCGGTGCGTCTTCTATCACATCGGCTACTCCTTCAACGATTCTTGTTATGACCGGAGATAGTGCTTCGCGGACTTCGGATTCTGAAACACGAAGTGTTCTGGGAAGTCCGGTTTCCAAGTCCCGTCCTCTCACTATAGCCATTCTTTCTTCCCTCTCTATTCCATCTTCTTGTTTTTCCTCTTTACTCACTTTTGACTTTTGACTTTTAACTTTTAACTTTTTTTGGTATGCGCTGCCTATTCGAATTTTCAGATCTTCTGCTGTTCTGTCGCCAAGCAGTATCCCGTGGCGCAAACGCATATAATGAAGGATTGCCTGATCCATATCGTCTCCTGCTAGCCTCAGGGATTTGCTGACGACGATACCGCCAAGGGAAATAATGGCAATTTCTGTTGTTCCACCGCCAATATCAACGACCATAATACCGGTTGACTGAAAGACCGAGATACCTTGACCAATGGCTGCCGCCATAGGCTCTTCAATGAGAAATGCCTCGCGGGCACCTGCAGAGAGTGCTGCCTCCCAAACTGCCCGGCGTTCAACTTCGGTAACTGCGGAAGGAATGCCGATAACAACACGTGGCCTTGCCCAAAGCGATGGCAAAAAGCTACCGAATTCATGGATCTGGCGTATGTAGTAAGCTATCATCACCTCAGTTGCGTCAAAATCCGCGATGACTCCTCCCCGCAGCGGACGGATAGTGACAATAGACACAGGCGTCTTCCCTACCATTTTTTTCGCCTCGCTGCCTATGGCAATGAGCTTTTTGCTCTTTTTTTGCAAGGCGACAACGGATGGCTCGCGGATGACAATACCCTTCCCCCTTACCCATATCAGCGTATTAGCAGTACCTAAATCTATACCCACGTCGTGGGAAAAGAGAGAAAAAATACGATCAATCATACCTTTTTGACCCGCCCAACTTTCACTCATTCTATCACCTTGTTGTACCTGTGCCAATATGATAGGATGAGAACAATTCCTAATTAACCTAATTGACCTAATTTCTAAATCATTTTTAGAATTGGGATTTTTTTTAGATCAATTAGAAATTAGAATAATTAAAAATTCATGAACGCCCTCCATATCTGTAACAAGGTCATAGAGTATTCTTTCTACGCTCTTTTTTTCTTCGTCCCTCTTGCCCTTACCAATAGTAATTCGGAGCTATTTGAACTCACGAAAATGTGGCTGACATGGGGCTTGACAATTATTATTGCGACAGCCTGGATATGCAAGATGATTCTTCAAAGAAGGATTCATATTCAAAAAACGCCTCTTGATATTCCTCTCGCCCTCTTTTTGCTATCACAAGTTATCTCTACGATCTTTTCACTTGATAGTAGGATTTCTTTGTGGGGTTATTACTCGCGTTTTAACGGCGGGCTTCTCTCACTTGCATCGTATGTTTTTCTGTACTATGCATTTGTCTCGAATGTCTTTAATAATAAAAGGGCTGAAGAATCCTCACCCGGACAATTCAGACTTTCATTTTTTGCTGGAGCAATCAGTACAGGATTTTTAGGTTTTTTTCTTACCCTTGCGAGCAAAACTCCATTTTTCCTCATATCAAGCGTTGTCATATCGTTTTTCCTTTTCGTTCTTGCATACCGCGCGCGGCCGCTATATCGAGTCTTTTATATCTGCCTGGTTTCGGGATTGCTTGTGGTTTTGTGGGGGCTCCCGTCGCATTTTGGCAATGATCCAACCTGTCTTCTTTTTCGACAGGCGTTTGATGTCTCTTGCTGGACAGAGGCATTTCGGCCGACTATCCGTATTTTCTCGACGCTTGGCCAGCCTGCGTGGCTGGCTGCGTATTTGGCAGTTCTCCTCTTGCCGGTAATTGCATATTTTACCTACCTTTCAGTACAGGAAAAACCCCTGACAAAACCGCGCCTTTACCTTCTTGTCGCATACTGGCTTCTTCTTGTGCTTTTTTACCTTGACCTCACATTTGCGGGCACGAGAGCAGGATTTATGGCATTTTGGGCAGCAAATTTATTTTTCTGGACACTGGTCTTTATAAAATGCCTCCTCGCAAAGACAGACAAGCGCGTGTGGCTTAAATCATTTCTCATAACCAATATCACTTTTCTCCTTATTACCTTTTTCTTTGGATTACCAATCGGACAACTACAAAAATATACATTCCCCAATCTCCTCAGCTCTCTTACGCAATCGGTATTTGCACAAGAAACAGGACAAGGAAAACAGAAGCAACAAGCAACAGAACCAGCACCTGGTTCTCTTGACTCGGGTATTACCGATTCAGGGAAAATCCGCCTTCTTGTCTGGAGGGGTGCGATTGATATCTGGAAAGCAAATCCGCTTTTTGGCAGCGGTGTTGAGACGTACGCCTTCGCGTATTACAAGCACAGACCAGCAGAACATAATATGACATCGGAGTGGGATTATTTGTATAACAAAGCGCACAATGAGTATCTCAATTATCTTGCAACAACCGGCACATTCGGTTTTGGGACCTATGTCCTTATGAGTTTGTGGTTTTTTGTCGTGGTCGGCAAAAAAATGTATCAGGAACGAAAAAATGCACTTGATCGAAACTCGATCATAACTATTTCTCTCCTTGGTGCGTATATCGCAATCGTCATTAGCAACTTTCTCGGTTTCTCCGTTGTTATAATAAATATCTTTCTTTTTCTTATTCCTGCCTTTGTTTTTGCTCCCGAGCACATGCTCCGCAGCAAACACGAAGTGTCATCGGTCAAAAAGCACACCGACTTTCTTCCTGTCTCTGGATTCCAGTGGATGGGAATTGTCCTCATGTCGCTTTTTGCCTGCTATTTGCTCATTCTTCTTATCACATTTTGGCGGGCGGATCGGGCATATGCGCTTGGCTACAACTTGGATCGGGTTGGTGATTATCAAGGAGCGTATGCAAGGCTGAAGCAGGCTGTTGCTCTGCGTTCTTCTGAACCTGTTTTTAAAGATGAGTATGCATACAATAATATCGCTCTTGCGCTTTCCCTATATCAAGCAAACCAAGCAACAACAGCAGCGAGCCTTGCACAGACAGCAATCGCGCTGAATAACGAGATCGTGACGAATTACCCAAATAATCTGCTCTTCTGGAAAAATCGCGTCCGCATCTTCTATGCATTAGGTCAGCTGGATGCAAAATACCTGCCTACTGCCGTACAGGCGATACAGAAAGCGCATGAATTGGCACCAACGGATGCGAAGATCTCTTATAACCTGGGCGTCATTCTGGAACAGGCAGGACAGACAGAGCAAGCAGTGAAAGCGCTTGAGGAAACAATAAAACTAAAACCAGACTATCAAGACGCATACTACGCGCTTGGATTGTTATACAGACAGCTTGCAACCGACGGAGGACAAACCGTCGTCAAACCTGATATGCAGGAAAAAGCAATACAAACAATGCGCTTTGTGCTTGATAAATTGAACCCCAAAAACCAACAAGTCATTAATGAGCTTAAGAAATGGGGAGCGTTGTAATAGTTATTAGTTATGAGTGCTAAGTTATAAGTTTGATGAGTAATCTTAGGTAACTTCTCATTGCTAACTCATAACTCATAATTTATAATTCATAACTTAACTATGTTACATATCGTTCAGGCACCAAATAACGTCCTCTCGGGTATAGCCAAACCAATCGGAAAAATTGATAAATCTATTCTTTCTCTCATTTCTGAGATGGGAAAATCCTTGCTTTCCGCAAAAGAGCCAGAGGGTGTTGGGCTGGCAGCGCCGCAGGTCGGCAGATCTTTACAGCTTTTTATTGTCAAAGAGTCAAAACAGTCTCCTCTTTTGGTTTTTATAAACCCCAAGCTTGCCATTGCAAAACACGCGAAACTTATTCCTCAAAAGAGGGATGGCAAGGGTGAAAAAGAAGATGAAGTGAAACTGGAAGGGTGTCTGTCGCTAAAGGATGTATGGGGTGCGGTGCGACGCTTTGACATCGTTGAGGTGACCTACCTTGACGAACACGGAAAAAAACACCTGCAAACGTTTACCGGTTTTTTGGCGACCATCATCCAGCATGAAGTCGATCATCTCCAGGGCATTTTATTCCCAAAACGAGTACTCGAACAAAAAGAAAAACTGTATAAGTCAAAGAAGGATGAAAAGGGCGAGACGGTATTTGAGGAAATGACAATATAAATTCCTAAGTCCTAATTCCTAATAAGACTTAGGCATTTGGACATTAGATGTTTTGTCCTTCGACTCCGCTCAGGATGGTTCAGATGGTGAGCTTGTCGAACCATTAGAAATTAGGTATTAGAAATTAGAAATTTATGAAAGTTGTCTTTTTCGGTACTCCCCATTTTGTCATCCCTGTCATTGAAGCTTTGAGAAGGCATCATTCAATTGTTGGAGTAGTAACAGCTCCAGACTCAGTTACGGGAAGAAAAAGGATTCTTACTCCCTCACCAGTTAAACAATATTGTATTAATACATTAACACATGTACCCGTCTTCACTCCTAAGCAATTCAGCAATGGAACAATAAAACAATTGAATAATCTCGCTCCGGATCTCTTCGTCGTTGCCGCATACGGACACTTGGTACCGGAAAATGTATTAAACCTGTCAAAATACGGTGCGTTAAACATTCACCCTTCCCTTTTACCAAAATACAGAGGTCCATCTCCTATTCAAGCGGCAATTTTAAACGGGGATATGGTTAGTGGAATAACGATTATACAAATGGATGAGAGATTGGATCATGGTCCGATTTTGGCACAAAAAGAAATGCGGATTTTGGATGCAGATACATTTGAGAGTCTGCATGTAAAGATGTTTGAGGAAGCGGCAGACATGCTCCCATCGGTGATCGAAAACTATCTCAATAGAAAGCTGAAGCCGCAACCGCAAGATGATACTCAAGCAACATATTGTCAGCACATTACAAAGCAGGATGGGTATTTTGACATTGATAATCCTCCGCCGAGTGAAAAACTTCACAGGATGATCAGAGCGTATTATCCGTGGCCAACTGCGTGGAGTAAGCTGCAAATAGCAAATGGCATATGGCGAATAGTTAAATTTCTCCCGGAAAAAAAAGTTCAATTAGAAGGCGGAAGACCAATGAGTATTAAAGAATTATTGAATGGTCATCCTGAACTAAAAGAAAAGTTGAAACCACTTTTTGTATTATAATTTACTTGTCATTCTGATCCTATATAGGCGAAGAATTTCATCTGTTCAGAACACTCGGAAAGGCTTAATTAATATTCGTGTTGCAATAATTCGGTTTTGTTCTTGATTCCTCAGTC
>CAZTFV010000015.1:0-19008 GCA_964613075.1 uncultured Gammaproteobacteria bacterium
AGGCCCAAGTCACAAAAAAATGTACCATCATTGGTGGATAAATAAAACTGCCTCTTGACAACCCCGGCAATTTTCTGGAATGATAAATATATGGCAAAAGCATACAAAGGACACGCGAGCAAATGGATGAGCCCGATGGGTGTGATGATGGGGCTAGGTCTAATCATCGTCGGCGCAGGTGTTCTCCTTGCAGTCCAGACTGCACAGCAAACAACCCAAACACAATCAGAGGCAACATTAACCAGGTTAACGGCAATTGCTGTCAGCTTATATCCAGTACCATATATCAATAGTGATCCGATGCGTCCGACAAAGTGCTCGTTTATGTCCAATGGCTCGCTGAAGCAAACAGTCTATACTAGCAAAAAATATACCTACCAATACGCTCTCTTTAAAGATGGGGGCGAGGAGGCATATGCTCTTTCCCCACAATATTCTGTTACTCTAAAAAAGAATGTAGGTCAACCACTGATTAGATATATTTGGACGAGGGTAGTTGACGGTGTTATACTCCAGACCTATCCAAACGGATCATACACAACTTCTCTTATTGTTGTGTCACCGAGTTCGAAAGTCTTTCCAGGCTCTGATCGAGACGGAGCAGGTACATCGTATACTTATCCGATTGTTTTATCGGTCTGCGGGGATATATAGTCAATCATATATCTCATTGACAAGGAAAAAATATTTTGCTAAAGTAAAATCCCAGAACCGGCTCGCCAGGAAAGTCCTGAGCGAAGTCGAAGGACTGGGATTTTTTATGCCTAAAATGCAAGCGGGAGCCAAAATAGAGAACGATTTTAAAGGAAAAGATATCCTCTCTTTAGACCAGTTTGACCCCCAAAGCCTCACCACTCTTTTTTCCGCTATTAATACACTTGCTCCGATCGCTAAAGAAAAAAGACCATCAGATATCTTGAAGGGCAACATAGTTACGCTCCTTTTTTTTGAGCCATCTAGCAGAACCTATGGCTCTTTTTCTGGCGCGATAAAGCGCCTCGGTGGACAGACGATCGACGTCCAGGATCCGCAAAAAGTCTCATCAGTCGCAAAAGGAGAAACACTTTCTGATACCATCAAGGTATTTGAATCTTATTGTGACGCCATCGTCATCCGCCATCCAGAAATTGGAGCACCCATGAAAGCAGCAGAGGCTGCTTTTTTTGTACCGGTTATTAATGCGGGGGACGGGACAAATGAACACCCGACACAAGCACTCATGGATCTCTATACGCTGCATAAAAGATTCGGGCGTCTGGATAACCTTACCGCGCTCATGGCAGGAGATATCCTCAATGGAAGGACAGTACATTCTCTCCTTAAAGGACTGTCTCATTATAAAAACAACACAGTTTACCTACTCTCACCTGAAAAACTCAAATTACCCAAAGAAAATTTTGATGACCTCACAAATCGTGGAGTCAAGCTTATTGAAATCACAAGCGAGAAAGATATTCCCAAAGACGCACATTTCTGGTACTGGACCCGTGTGCAAAAAGAACGATTTTCAGACCTAGTAGAGTATGAAAAACTAAAACACTCTTTTATCGTCACGCCTGAGCTACTCAATACATACGGCAATAAGTATATGGTACTCATGCATCCGCTACCAAGAGTCGGCGAAATAACAGAGGCGGTAGATAGCGATCCGCGAGCGATATATCTGACAGACCAGTTGCGAAACGGCAAATATATGAGAATGGCACTGATGGCACTGGTGCTGGGGAAAATATAACCGGTATTGAGGCTAGACAGTAGAAGCTAGAAGCTGGATCTTGAAGCTGGATAATAGAGGATAGAGTTCTATTTCTATCAAACATCTATCTTTTAACCTCAAGTTCTAACTTCTAGTTTCTAGTATCTACTATCAAAACTGTTTATGATCGGCAAACTCATCCTCGAGGATGGATCAGTATTTGAAGGCCAAAGCTTTGGGGCGGAAGTCCCGCGAGCAGGGGAGACTGTATTCTCAACCGGCATGGTCGGCTACCCCGAGGGCATCACCGACCCATCATATCAGGGACAGATTCTTATTCTAACGTATCCACTCATTGGCAACTACGGCGTTCCTGAAAGTGCATTCTGGGAATCAGACAGTATAAAAGTCACAGGCCTTATTGTCAGTAACTATATTGATACGCCGTCACATCTCCAAAGCAAACGCACGCTTGCGCAGTGGCTCAAAGATGAAAGTATTCCAGCGCTTGAAATAAAAGATACCCGCTTTCTCACGCAAAAACTTCGTGATGAGGGCGCAAAACTTGGAAAAATTACCTTTACAAAAGACATTCCATACTACGATCCAAATAAAGACAACCTTGTTGCCCAAGTATCTGTTAAAAAACCAACGCTGCTTTTAAGCGAAACCACAGCGCCTGCGAAAAGTAAAACTGTTATCTACATTGACTGCGGCGGCAAAAAAAATATGCTCCATTGTCTGACACGGCGTGGTGCAAATGTCCTTGTGGTCCCATGGGACTTTGATCCGTTCACCGATGCAAAGAGACTGGATGAAATCTTGGAAGAAAGTAAAGGTGTCAAGCTAAACCACCTGGAAGGTGGCCGAATGGACTCCTTCCAGGTGAAGAATTTTGACGGTATTGTCGTCTCAAATGGTCCGGGTGATCCGAAATACGCGGATATTACTATAATGACAACCAAAAAAGCGCTTGATGCAAAAACCCCGCTTTTGGGTATTTGCCTCGGCCACCAACTACTGGCTCTTGCTGCAGGCGGAGACACAAGTAAGTTGAAATTCGGACACCGTAGTCAAAATCAACCCTGCATCATGGCAGATTCAAAAAGATGTTTTATTACGACGCAAAATCACGGCTTTCATGTCAGTAAAGTCCCAACCGGTTTTAAGGCGTGGTTCACCAATGCCAATGACGGATCAAATGAAGGCATTATCCACACAAAACTGCCTTTCATGTCTGTGCAATTCCATCCTGAAGCAACGCCTGGGCCGCAAGACACTGAGTGGATATTCGACTACTTTCTGGAAAGAGTTAAGTAACTTAAGTGACATAAGTTACCTAAGTAACCTATGAAATTTACGAAGGTTCTTGTTCTCGGCTCCGGCGCTCTTAAAATCGGCGAGGCCGGCGAATTTGATTATTCAGGCTCACAAGCCATAAAAGCCCTCAAGGAAGAGGGTATACAGACTGTTCTCGTAAACCCAAATATTGCGACGATCCAGACGTCAAAATTTCTTGCTGACAAAATTTACTTTCTCCCTGTTAACGCGTACTTCGTTGAAAAAGTGATTGAAAAAGAAAAGCCAGATGGTATCCTCCTCTCCTTCGGTGGGCAAACTGCGCTCAACTGCGGTCTAGAACTGTATCGAAAAGGAAACCTCAAACATCATAACGTAATGGTTTTGGGAACGCCTATTGAAAGCATCGATCTTACTGAAGATAGACAGAAATTTGCCGATCATCTCAAAAAAATTGATGTTGCAACGCCGCCAAGCCACGCTGCGAAAAACACAAGACAAGCGCTCAAAATCGCAGAGGATATGGGATACCCAGTCATGGTCCGCTCGGGATTTGCCTTAGGCGGCCAGGGATCAGGCATTGCGCAAAACGAAAAAACACTTAGAAAAATTACTGAACGAGCATTCTCTTTTGTTCCACAAGTGTTGGTTGAGAAATATCTCCACCACTACAAAGAAGTTGAGTACGAGGTGGTTCGTGATAAAGACGACAATTGCATCACTGTCTGCAATATGGAAAACATGGATCCACTTGGCATCCACACAGGCGAGTCAATCGTCATCGCACCCAGTCAAACGCTGAACAACTTTGAGTACCACACCTTACGAAGCATTGCAATAAAGATTGTCCGAAGTCTAAAGATAGTGGGGGAGTGTAACATTCAGTTCGCTCTCAATCCAAATCCGAAATCCGAATTTCGAAATTCGAAACAATACCAAAATGCAAATGACCAAAACAAGAAATCTTTTGAACCTTCGAATTTTGAAGATTCGAATTTGTTTCGGGCTTCGGATTTTGGTATTCGTACTTTAGATTACTACGTCATCGAACTGAACGCTCGTCTTTCCCGAAGCAGTGCCCTTGCGAGTAAAGCGACAGGATACCCGCTTGCATATGTTGCAGCCAAACTTGCGCTTGGTAAAAATTTAACTGGGCTTCAGAACAAAGTTACCAAAGCCACGCAGTTTTGCTTTGAGCCGGCGCTTGACTATGTGACTGTCAAAATCCCACGCTGGGATATTAACAAATTTCATAATGCAGAAGATGTCATCGGCAGCAGCATGAAGTCAGTTGGAGAAGTGATGGGTATCGGCAGGACATTTGAGGAAGCCTACCAAAAAGCCATCCGCATGCTCGATTTGGAATTTGAGGGAGCGGTCAATGAAAAAATGCTGGGCGACTCAAATGAGCGGAATACAAAAGATATGCTCGCAAAGCCAACACCGCAGCGTATGTTCTCTATCGCAAAAGCGTTTTATGAAAATATCTCGGTTGATGAGGTATACAAACTCACAGGCATAGATCCGTGGTTTCTGTATCGGATTAAACACATTGTCTATGAGGAAAAGAAGTTAGCGCAGCTTTACTCTTCGAGTGAGGAGCGAAGCGACGAATCGAGAAGCAAAAACAGTTCTCGACTCGCAGTTTACCCTGAGCGAAGTCGAATGGCTCGCTCGAACAATAAATTCTCATTTTCAAAGAATCACTTGTTGAATCTCAAGCAACTCGGCTTTTCCGATAAGCGAATCGGCATGATTGTGGGAAAAACAGGACTTGCGATCCGAGAGCTGCGAAAAAAACATCGGATAACGCCGTCTGTTTTTCAGATCGACACACTCGCCGGAGAATTCCCGGCAAAAACCAATTACCTCTACATCACTTACAACGGGTCGCACAACGATGTTTCACCGCTTGGAAAAGATGGAGTAGTAGTACTAGGCTCAGGTCCATATCGGATCGGCTCATCGGTTGAATTTGACTGGACAACTGTCAACACCGCACTCGCGCTTAAAAATCACAAGAAGCAATCGGTCATGATCAATTGCAATCCTGAGACAGTCTCAACAGACTATGATGTCTCAGACCGGCTGTATTTTGAAGAACTGACTTTTGAACGGATAGCGGATATTTATGATTTTGAAAATCCCTATGGCATTATTATCTCAGTCGGCGGACAAACGCCCAACAACAGGGCACATTCGCTGCACGCGTACGGTTGTCGTATTCTTGGAACAACACCTGAAAATATCGATCAAGCAGAAGATAGAAGTAAATTCTCCAAATTGCTTGATGAGCTGAATATTGACCAACCACAATGGGATACGTTCTCGGATTTTGCCAAGCTTAGGAAATTCTGCGATCGGGTCGGATACCCAGTCTTGATACGTCCATCATATGTGCTCTCAGGTGCGTATATGCGTATCTGCCATGACGAGGAAGAGCTCACTCGCTATATTACCCAAGCAACGCTTGTCTCATCCGAATATCCGATAACCGTTTCCAAATTCATAGAAGATGCCAAGGAGATAGAGCTTGATGCGGTCGCCAACAAAGGTGAAATCAAGGCTCTCGTCATATCAGAGCATGTGGAAAATGCCGGAGTGCATTCAGGCGATGCGACGATTGTATTGCCTGCACAGAAAGTATACGTGCAGACCAAACAGGCAATCGAGCATGTCGCAAAAAAACTGACCAAAGCACTTTCGATCACCGGGCCATTCAATATCCAATTTCTGGCAAAAGACAATAAGATTTCGGTTATTGAGATCAACCTTCGCGCTTCACGGACTTTTCCTTTTATCTCCAAAGTGACAGGCATTGATTTTATTGGACTTGCTGTCAAAGGATTTTTCTCCACGCCGGTCATCCTGAGCGAAGCGAAGGATCTTCCCCGTCATTCTGGCTTGGCCAGAATCGCTAAAGATTCTTCGCCCATACAGGCTCAGAATGACATTGCTCGTATTCCTTTCGTCGCCGTGAAAGTGCCGCAATTTTCTTTCCAGCGCATCACCGGCGCAGATCCTATTTTACGAGTCGAAATGGCATCAACCGGCGAAGTTGCCTGCTTTGGCGAGGATGTTGAGGAAGCATTTCTCAAAGGAGAGCTGTCAGTCGGCGGCAAAATACCAAAACTAGGCATATTCCTCTCGCTCGGTGGTGAGGGAAATAAAGCTGATTTTCTGCCACATGCCAAACAACTTGCCAAACTTCACCTTCCTATTTACGCTACAGAAAAAACAGCCAAATTCCTCAATAGTCAGGAAGTATCGGCAAAACCTCTCTACAAGCTCCATGAGCATGCTTCACCAAATGTGCTTGACTACTTCCAAAATGGCAAAATTGACCTTGCCATCAATATCGCCGATCCGCACATCAAACGCCATATTGATGATGACTATGCGATCCGCCGCGCAGCTGTTGATCATAATATCCAGCTTTATACCAATCTCAATAAAGCCGAGCTTTTCATCAAGGCAATTGCAACCAAAAAATTAGATGACCTTTTAATAAAGTCGTGGGGTGAATATATTGCAAGTTGAGTTTTGTCTGCGTTTTGTTATAATAGTTTTATGGTTCAGCCTGAATTAGCAGGACAAAGTGATGGAAGAAAATTTTCTCCGCGCTACTCGGGCAGAGCAGTTCCACAAACGCCAATGGCAGCTCCAGATATTCCTCGGCCTCGCGGAACAATGGCGTGGACTGTTCGTGAGCTTGAGCAGATTGGAGTCGATCAGGCACTCGCTCCTCAAAGACTGCAGCCAACCAAACCAGCTGAAGTACTTGATCCGCTAACAACTGACCAAGCTGTCATTAAAGGTGTCGCTAGACACATGCAAGAAGCAACAACTTCCGCTGCCAGGCCCACAGAAGCACAACTGTTTGATTTTCCTGATCCGATTCCTGACACAGAACGCCCGGAAATTATTGTTGGTACCAATCTTGAAATAGAGGTGTACTATGCTCATGAAGAAGCAGAAGCTCGCGGACACAACGGACCAGTCAGCCCCAATGGTGATATCCCAAAATCCATAAGGGAGGCCTTTCAAGTTGTCAACAAACAAGCTCACGCCGGAGAACTAAATGAATTGTATGGGGAAGCATTGAAAACACTTGTGTTGTATGTCCGCAATCATGCCAACGGTGCAAGCGAACCGGCTAGAGAAGATGTTGAACGCAGAGCAAGCAGAACGAGAGAGTACACTATTCGCTCAGGACCAAACGGAGCAGACGTAGCAACTGATAGGAAAGGTGAAAATGATGGTTTTCATACTGGCCGGCGTGAAAGTCGACACCACCAGGATAAGATAAAAGATTCTCTCGAAAAAGTTAGAATTCAAGCGAAAGATGATAAAAGATTCTTACCTAAAGAACTAGAAGAGGGAGTAGCAGAAGCGCTCCGCGGAGCAGATAACTTTTGGACTACTGCTGAGACAACAGAACCTATTGAGCCAGAAGCGCAGGCAGTTAAAATATTTGCCATGGCAGAAGCAGCGATACACGACCCAGAAGAGTCTGCAATCGGAAAACAAACACGACATGAAATAGAAGCACACTCCGAAGACGCAGGAGTGGTAATTTTTGATGGCTTTGATCCTGAATATCCGACCGAAAGATCAGCCCCGCCCGACACAAATTTTCCTCAAGACTAACTCCCTTGACAGATTGCTTACTATGGGTATAATGGTTGTCAATGACTCCAGAACGAGGAATAGAAATATGGAAGGTAATAAGGGCGCGTATTAGACCTTCCTCAGAACAAGCGAGTCCATATTCGGAGACGAGAGATCGAGAAGGCAGAGATAGTTCGAATAAAGAGCACATAGGCAGTCTCATGGCAGAATATGTGTTCGATGAAAAGATACGAGGTCAAGCTGCTGGCGTGATACCAACTCGTCTCCAACGAATTGGGCCTGAGAAAGCAGGAAAACTTCTTCGGGTTATAGAATCTCGCTTTCTTGCGATGAAAGTAAGAGGGCTCGATGATGCTTTGACCCAAAGACAACTAGAGATGGTGAGAGATTATGGCGAAGATGGGGCAACCCAACTACATCTAGATGGCCTTGCTCTACGGCTCATTTTTTGGGAAGAAGCACTTCAAGGAAATCCATCTGAACCTCTTCAGCAATTTGGTCAATCACGGCTTACAGCTATCCGTGGACAAATTGCAGAGCTTACGCATCCCCAACTTCCACAGAATCAGAGTTAAATGTTTTTTTGCTATAATCGAGTCATGCAATTACCAGGCCTTATTGATCCACATGTTCACCTCAGAGATCCCGGACAGACTGATAAAGAAGATTTTTATACCGGCACATCGGCTGCGCTTGCCGGCGGATACACCACGGTCATTGACATGCCCAATAACCTAACACCAATCACGACCTTTGAAGCGCTAGAGGAAAAAATAAAGATTGCCAAGGACAAAATCGTCTGCGATGTTGGCTTTTACTTCGGGTCAATGGGTGATAACCTGGAAGAGTTCCTAAAGGTAACCGGTTACCCTTCGAGTAAGAATATGTCATCCTCGCGAAAGCGAGGATCAGATTCTCGTTTTCACGAGAATGACGATAAGAACAAAGTCATGGGCCTTAAGCTCTACCTCAACCAAACGACAGGCAATTTTCTGCTTGACAAAACGCATTTAGGAAAAATCTTTGCCACTTGGCCGGCGCATCTACCGATTCTCGTTCATGCCGAAGACAAAACATTTGATGATGTGTTAGAAGTCCTAAAAAAACATCCTCGCAAGCTCCACCTCTGCCACATGAGTACACAATATGAACTAAAGCGAGTTATTGAAGCGAAAAACAGCGGTTTGCCTGTAACCTGCGGTGTGACCCCACACCATTTGTTTCTTACAGAAAATGATTTGAGTCATTTAAAAAGTCTTGGCTTGATGCGACCGCCATTGCGGAGTAGGGGAGATGTTGACTTCCTTTGGAAACATCTTAACGCTATTGATGTAGTTGAATCAGATCATGCTCCGCATACGTTGGAGGAGAAACAAACAACTCCGCCAGTTGGCGGACCGCCATTTGGTGTCCCTGGCCTCGAAACAACATTACCACTTCTCTTAACTGCAGTATCCCAAGGCAGACTCTCACTAGAGCGGGTGGTCAAGCTCTGTCACGATAACCCATCCAAAATTCTCAATATCCCGAAAATCCCTAATACACCCAAAACAACTGTCGAAATCGATATGGAATCAACCTATGAAATTAAAAACGAAAACTTACTAACCAAATGCAAATGGTCGCCGTTTGACGGGTGGAAGGTGAAGGGAAGAGTGCGAAGAGTTTTTTTGCATGGAGAAAAAGTCTTTGAAGACGGAAAAGTCCTCGCCGCGCCCGGCTTCGGCCACATCCTTACTCCCTAATCTCCCAAATTTCCCTAATCACCCTCATGCCGTTATAATGGTATATTATGCCTGCAAATCACTTTGATGTCCTTACACCGATAGAATTTCTTCAAGACATAGAGCATGAGGCAAAGAGTGCAAAGCATCGCGTCTGGGGACAGGCGATGGAGGTCGAGCCGGGTATACACGCAAGCAGACTACTCAACATAGTTGAAGAAGCGTCTGAGAACGGCCTTGATGCGCGGCTGAATGTAGACTATTACTCACTCATGGTCACTGACGGACTTCCTAACTTTTTCCCATTCACTGCCTCAGAAAAGTGGAGGAAGCGATTAAAAATCAGAAAAGAAGCATTTCAAAAGATCAAAGACAAAGGAGGTAAAGTTGCTTTTGTGAATAAACCAACGCTCCTTGAGAAATTCATCTACACGATGGGGCGCAATCACATGAAAATTTTCATCATTGACGATATTGCCTGGATCGGCGGAGTGAATTTTGCCGACGGCTACTTCAAACGGCAGGATATTATGGTAAAGATCAAAGATGATGCTATCGTTGATCCGATTGCCAGAGTCTTTATGGAGGTACACGAAGAGAAGTTGCGGTATGATGAGGCACTACAAACCAGGCACAACGCTACACTTTTTATCGATAGTGGACACACAGGTAAATCCGTCATTTTACAAACGGCGGTTGCGATGGTTGAAAAAGCAAAAGCAAACGTTAAGGTCTCAACCGCTTTTGTCCCTGATGGGAAATTTCTCAAAGCCCTTACAGATGCAAGCAAGCGAGGCGTTGTTGTTGAGCTGGTGACGAGTCTGCCCGAAAAAACATTTGGCGTATACCGACTCGTCAATGAAATGAGCCGTTTATCCTTGAATCTAAAAGGACTGTCGTTCAGGGTCTCATATGCGCGTCAACCCATGCATGCAAAAGTACTTATTGTTGACGATACGCTCGCGCTTTTTGGCTCACATAATTTTTTAACAAAGGGTGTCCTCATGCACACGGCAGAGCTTGCGCTTCAATCACCAAATAAAACCCTTATCGCGAATCTATCGAAATTTTACGACTCAATCGTGCTTCCGAAAAGCTAAATTTTTTGTTACAATCATTTCTTATGGTAAAAACAACTCATTCTCCAAAAGATATCATTACCGTCAAAAATCTCGTGAAGAAATTTCCGTCCCCCGATGGAGAATTCGCTGCGGTTGATGATATCTCCTTTTCAGTCCATACAGGTGAAATATTCGGCATCTTAGGCCCAAATGGCGCAGGGAAGACAACAACGCTTGAGATAATAGAGACTTTGCAGAAACAAACTGACGGACAAGTATGGTTCGATGGCATCAATACGCTTGAGCATCCATGGGAAGTCAAAGTTCGTATCGGCGTACAACTCCAATCATCCAATTTTTATCCAGAGCTTAATCTCGTTGAACTGTTGAAAATGTTTGCGGCAATGTATGATGTAAAAGCTGATCCATGGTATATGCTCAGGAAGGTGCAACTTGAGGATAAGGCAAAAAGCTATGCCAACAAGCTCTCAGGCGGACAGAAACAGCGTTTCTCAATCGCATCAACACTCGTCAACAAACCAAAAGTTATTTTTCTTGATGAGCCGACAACCGGCCTTGATCCTCAAGCGCGGCTTAATCTCTGGGAGATGATACGGGAAATAAAAAAAGAGGGGACTACGCTCGTCTTAACGACCCATTATATGGAAGAAGCACAACAACTTTGCGATCGGCTTGCGATTATGGATCATGGGAAGATAGTAAAAATCGGCACGCCAAAACAAATGATTAAAGAGCTACTGGATGGCGGATTTAAAAAAGAAGTGAAGCCGGAACCAGCCAATCTGGAAGACGTTTTTCTACATTTAACAGGAAGGCACCTTAGAGATGAATAATACAAATCCTAATTTCTAATATCTAATTTCTAAACAATTTCAAAATACAAATTTACAAAATTCAAAAGTTTTGAACATTGAATATTAATTTTTTGAATTTATTTAGAGTTTAGGATTTAGTATTTAGAATTTTAATCACTATGAATAATAAAACTTATAAACGGCCTGGTCAGTGGAGAGCGTTTGTCGCGCTGGCATATTACTCGCTTCGCGCGCAGACGAGAAACCCCGCGACATTCTTCTTCGGTTTTATTTTCCCGATCGTCTTTATCAGCATCTTTGGCCTTATCGGGCAGAATCCGCAAAAAATTCAGTTGGGGATTACAGAATCCTCCGATCAAAACAGTCCAATCGTCGCTGTTTTGCAAAAACAACAGTTTTTGAGTTTGCAGAAAGGGGAAAGGGAAGCGCTTGAGACAAAAGTAACACAAGGCAAGCTTGTGGGGATTGTTGATGTAAAAAATGAAACCAGCCAAACCTATACAATACATCTCATTACATCCTCTGCATTCCCGCAAGAGGCAACATCCATTCGTGCACTGGTTGAGAGTATTGTTGATAAAACAAATTTACGCTTGGCAGGCGTGACTAGCCCTGCAATCAACCTACAACAAGAAGAAGTCGCGGGCCGCAAGCCTCGCTACATTGATTTTGCCGTACCAGGACAAATTGGTTTTGCGCTTCTTTCAACAGCCATTTTCGGCACAGTCTTCGGCCTCATCTATTTGAAAAAAGCGCTTATTTTAAAACGTATGTTTGCAACACCCACCAAGGCACTGACTATTCTCCTGGCACAAGGCACAAGTCGACTTGTTGTCGCGCTAGCACAAACAGTCCTTATTCTCCTTATTGCGGTTTTAATCTTTAAATTCTATCTCCCACACGGATGGGTAACGTTTTTTGACCTTATCATTCTTTCAACATTGGGACTTATCGCATTTTTGGGTTTTGGCTATCTCATCGCAGGTCTGTCAAATGACGAAAATGCGGCAAGCCCTCTCACAAATCTTATAACTCTCCCGCAGTTTTTGTTAAGCGGCACGTTTTTCCCAACAGACAACCTTCCCACATGGCTTCAGCCCGTTGCCAATAACTTGCCACTATCATACTTCAATATCGCTGTGCGCAAAGTTACTACAGAAGGCGGCAGTATTACTGAAACCTGGCCGTATATGCTCGGCCTCATCATTTGGGGCGCTGTCATGTACCTCCTCGCCGCACGGACCTTCAAATGGCAGTAAGCCTCTTGTCATCCTGAACTTGCCTTGCCCTTCCGTAGTCTTGACGAAGGAGGGATTCAGGATCTTCTTTCTTGTCATTCTGAGCTTCAGCGAAGAATCTCTTAATGTCATTCTGGCTTGTCCAGAATCGAGATGCTGAAATGGTTCGACAAGCTCACCATCTGAACCATCCTGAGCGGAGTCGAAGGATAAATTCAGCATGACAAAGTATAGTTCTACATAACGCCATACTTTAGACAAACTACTAAACAGCCCATCCACATAGTATAATCCTCCCCATGGTAGCAGCTGAGATACAACCACAAAGACGTGAATTTGTTGGCGACTACCGAAATCGACTAGCAAGACTCCTGCATTTCCCGCAACCAGACATTGCCAAAAGAAGAGAAACCTGGGGGAAAAGAGCAGACCGCAAACTTTTCCCGCACAAGCTTCTCAAAGGACAAGAAGGCATCGATGAAGCAGCAAGATTGATGCAAGAAGAAAACTTCGCATTTATCCCGCTCGTCACGCATTGGAATCAGCGAGATCATGAGGAAGCAATCAAAGATCTCTGCCTCCACAATCGATTTTTTTGCGGAGTAGAGTATGTAGCCCCTGTTGCGTATCACCAGTGGAAAGAAGCCATCGCATTTATAGGGAGAATCATGGGTGTTACAACGCTTCCATTAGTTAATCCACACACTATGAAGCTTCAGGCAGATTATAGCAAACCATCACTTCTTCAAAAAGTTGCAACAGTATTTCAATATAAAGCTGGCAACAAATTGGGATTCGAAATGACCAAGGAAGCATATGATAAGAAAATGAAAGGAAGAAAATTATCAAAGGACGAAAGAAATGAAATGTCAGAGAGATATACAGCTATTTCTGGAGCTGTCATGAAAAATGGTGGCGGCGTCATACTCTCTCCAGAATCTGAAAGAGGAGACCATCTAAGAACATTTAAATTCCGTGGATTTGGGCCTATCGAAACAGTTGTTCAAGCAGCAAAAAGCCAAGGTGTTGAAAAAATTGTTTTTCTTGTCATAGGTCTCGGAGAAGAAGGAAGAGAAATATATGAAATTGAGGGCATCCTTCTTGGAAGTACCATGACTGTTGAAGTCTCAAACGCAATTACTCTTTCATACGCTAATGGAGAAGTAGCGAAAAGAAATGAGGAGCTTAGGCAGGCAGGGATGAAGCCAAATTACACACTCGATGACTATTTCCATGAAGTTATGAAAACAGTTGCTCCAGATGGATATGTGGAGGAAGAGGCTGCATAAACTCGAGTATTTTGTAATAATGGTTACAGAATTGTCCGTCTGGATAGTCTAAATTTACATCATGGCATCGTTATCTGAAAGAACTCCTGGAAATGTGTCTTCCTCCTCAGACATGCTTCGAGTTTTTAACCCTGACATTACAGGCTTCAATGCGACAACCATCCAGGAAGCACGAGAACGTCAAGTTCTAGCGAATAGAGTTTTTCTGATACTGGGATCTGGACCTTTAAGTATGGGTGGTGCTGCCGCTCGTGAAATTATCTTGCAGGGAGGCACAGCTGTCTTAAGCTCTCGGGAAAATGAAAACGGGGATCCGAGAAATCCAAAAATGTTAGAGTTTGTGAAACAGCTTGGAGGTAAAGCGGAATGGAGAGGGTGTGACGTGGCAAGATTAATTACTGTTGCCGATGACAAGGGCCGCGAAGCTGAAATGTTTGATAGCAGACGCGTTATCATGCAGGTCGCAGCAGCACACAATAGACTTGATGGACTAATCGTCGCGTCAGGATCTATGGAGAATACTGCATCATTCAGAAGAATTAAGCGAGAAAGGGCTCAGGAAATATATACGGATGGCGCTGAAGGACCAATGTTTGCGGTTCTTGCCGCTGCAGATCAGATGATTAGGCAAAATCCACAATCAGGAAGAATTGCCGTTGTTGGCAGTATTTCTGGACGAGGAAATGCATTTCAAATAGAATATTCTATGGCAAAAGCCGCGCTGCATGCAGGTGTAACTGCCTTAGCAGATGAATTGGATATCCTTAAGCAAGCGGCAATTGCCAAAGGGAGAGAACCACATGATATTCAGGTAAATGCAATCGCCCCAGGTCTAGTGGACACGCCACTTGTCACCCCTCTTAGTGCAGAAATTCGTCAAGGAATTGTCACAAAATCCGGAGCTGAAAGAGAATTGCACCCAGGAGAGCCTGGTTCTATGCTTGCGTTTCTCATGGGGCCGTACGCTGACGGAATAAATGGACAGGTTATCCCAATGTTGGGTCGGGGAGAAATACCTTCCTGGCTCGCAGCATAACATGATAAATAGAGCAATTGAAGCAAATATTAATAGAGGACAATTTTTATCTCCTGATGGAGTGGGTGGAGGAGTAGGTAGTCCAGAGCCACGCGAATTGCAACCGCTTAAGGGTCAGCTAGCAGTTATTACTGGTACATCTCGAGGAATCGGTGCTGGTATCGCTCGATCGTTGGCTGAAGCTGGCATGGATATCATTGGGAACCACGTTGATCCTAATCCTCGAAAAATTCAACGTCAAGAAGAGGTAGGAGAGTATGTAATGGCGCAAGGCTCATCTTTTACAGATGTCCTTGGAGATATAACAGATCCTTCAGCAAGAGAAGCGATATTGCTGGCTGCGATCGGCAGTCGAGAAAACCCGCGAAAAGTAAATGCTTTAATTCTTAACGCAGCTGGCGGGCTAGAGTCAGACAAGCCAGAAGATTGGGCGGAGCAAATCAATATCCATGCACAAGATGCTTTGATGAATGAATTTCTCCCATATATGAGCGAGGGAGGAAAAATAGTTTATGTGACAAGTTGGTGGGCGCATGGATATCGTCAAGTTCCGCAACTTGCTGGGTACGGTGCAGTTGCGCGTTCAAAAGGAGATTCAGAACGAAAAATGAGATATCGAATACCTGAAATGCAAGAGAAAAAAGTGCAATTTGGAGTCGTTGTTGGAAATGTTGTTAAAGATACTGGAGCGTACACGATATTTTCGCGGTTAGCGCCAGAGGAATTAGCAAGACTTGAGCCCGGGGCAGAAGGAGGGAAATTTCCGTATCCAGCTGACATGGGAAGAGCTGTTCGGGGGATGCTTGAACACGACATTGAGCCTGGACACACTGTGTATGTTGGGGGCACTTATCCTGAACGACTACATGTACCAGATAGGCCACTTACACGCTCAGAGGTAAATGCAGTTCTCCATATGTATGATGATAATAAACTACTTGTTGACACATTTGAAATGACAGGTGAAGACGAAGGAAAAGGAACATATACAGTCAGGCCGCAAGATACTCAAGGTCACTTTGCTGGCAAATTTAAAGATATTGATATCTTTAGAGGAGTTGATCAAGAGGAGGCACTGGCACAAATACTGGGTCTAACGTATTATTTTACTGAAGGCGACTCTGGAGGCGTTGCAGTATTTAGAGGCGCCAACATACGATGGAATGGCATGATATTTACTGGAAATACTGCAGAACTTACAAGCAGAATTGTACTCAGAACGAAAGATGGGTTGATTGGGAAAGGCGAGATTAAGGTGGGGAACGAAGTTGTTGCAGAAGCAGAAAGATTAGACCTTGGAATTATCCCGAATGAAAAGCTTGCTAGGAGAATGGTTGAGATGCAGAGAGCGAAAAGATCCAAGCCGATTGAGATACCTCAGGAATAAAGCGTTGCAAACTACTACTTCTTACCACTTTTTTGTAATACCTCCTACAGAATTTGCCGATACTTCTTTATATGATGGATATATGCCAGCAGAGGCGCAAAGATATTTAGAGTCAGATTATATCCTCAAAGCGCAAGAGAGAGGGGTAGAATTTGAACAGAGACCCTCTCGCATGGTTGTCATAACGGGCTACAGTGCGGTCACAGGGTTTGGGGGAACAAAAGAAACGCTTGATGGCATTTGGGCAGGAGAATCACCTGTCCGTACAACACACCGTCTCAAGGGATTTGATACGCGGCTTCTTAGTCCGCTTCCCCGAGATTTCGATCCGATCCAACTCTTACGTGAGAGTGATGATAAGCTAGGTCAATCAAAATTTTCCGCAAGCTGCGTGGTTCTCGGAAGAGAGGCATTGGGCATGGCCGGTCTCCTGAATGAAAACGGAAAATTAGATACTGAAAAAGTGCATCCATATCAAGTTGCAAGTTGGGTATCAAGTGGTTACGCAGCAACAGACCAAATGATAGAAGTACACAAACGAATTCATCCCGGCAGCGAAGACAGAGTGACTCCTGATCTCTCACTACAACTTTTTCCGGAACAGGGAAACGGCAGATTGTCTCAAGCCGTCGGCCTCAAAGGACCTGGGGGGAACACCATGGAAGCATGCGCAACAGGAGCCTCAAATATTATCGAAGCGTTTCTTAGAGTCAAGCATGGGGAAGCAAAAGTGGCCGTAGCTGGTGGAATTGAAACTGTTGTCGACACTCATCCAGCAGAAGCACTTTCAGCCTTCATTGCATTAAAAAGAGCGATGTCAAAACGCAACGAAGATCCCAAAGGAGCTAGCCGTCCATTTAACGTTGGTAGAGATGGTTTTGTTCCTGGCTCAGGCGGCGCAGTAGTTATTTTAGAGGACTTGGATCATGCACTTGCCAGAGGAGCCAAGATTTATGCAAGAATCATTGGAGTTGGTAAGTCAATGGATGCTTTCAAACCAACAGAGCTTGATCCATACCGGGCTGCCGATACTATTGGGCCAACCCTATATGACCCTATTGTAAAGCAGATCAGAATACCTGATGCATTTTTCATGCACGCAACATCAACTGATATCGGAGATCTGAATGAAGTGATTGCACATTGGATAGTATTTCAAAAGGAACTTGAAGGAATCCCTGCAGCAGCAATTAAATCAGAGATAGGTCATGTCCTTGGTGGAGCTGGATCATTAAATGCTGTTGCAGCAATACATGCGTTGCAGCCAGAAGTACAGAGCATTCCAGTCATTCGCAATCTAAATGAGCCAGATCAACGTATTATGGATAAAGGGTTAGCTCCAGTTAGAGACGATATTTATATCGCTCCTCCACACAGACCACTTCACACAATCCTTGCTGGAGCAAATGGGTTTGGGGGATATAATGCCTATCTTTTCATCGGCGATTATCAAGAAATCTCCATGGCAGCAGCATAAATATTATGAGCGCAGATACGAGGCCAGGAATCAATCCAGGAATACCTCCAGGAGATAACCGAATTCCCCAAACACAAGAGTTTAATTTTCTTCCCTTTGCAAAGAACGAAGCATACAGAGCGGAGAACAGGGAACTTATTACGCAAGCGTTTATTATGGTCCCGATGTCTTTCCGCCAGGTTGACATCGCAACAGGAACCGGCCTTGTCCCGCAGGAAATAATCTCACTTTGTGAGGATACGGGGAAAAGGGCTGAAATATATGGCATCGATCCTGATCAATACGTTCTAAAGCTTGCTCGTCAGGAAACACCCCAGTCTGTTGAGGCGAACGTCACGTATCTTCAGGGCTATGCACAGAATGCCGCAAATATATTGCGAGAAAAAATGGGAATTCAGGACGATGAACCGTTAAGAATTAATTGGGTATCGATTCATGATGCAATTCATGAAATTCCAGGAGATGAGAATAAGCGGTCTGTTTTTGCCTTTGCTGGTGCTAACTTAGCGCCCAATGGCGTTTTCACCCTGAATAGCGCATTCCACAATCAAGCGATGGGTTCTGCTGCCTTGCAGTACGGTCGCTGGACCATGGCTGCAGCTGAATTAGTTGGAGAACGCATTTCAAAAACACCCGTGGAGATGAAATCACCTGAGGACTATAGAGCAATGGCTGAAGCTGCAGGCTTAGATATTCTACTGCACACGATTGTTCAGGTTAACTTACCCCGAAAGGCACTGGAAGATATTTCTCGCTACCCACACTTTATTAAAGGAGTTTTTCCGCACGCCAAGCCCGAAGATCTTCCAAAATATAGCACAGCGCTTATTCAGGCACTTGAGAAACGCGGGGTTATTGAGCTACCAAGATTTTGGTACCGGATGATTGCAATGAAGCCACAAGCATTGCAATAGGAAAACTATATGCTATAGTCATTGTGTGGACGGACAAAAAAGAAAGCTCCAAGAACGACTCGAACGCCTCTGGGATCCGGCGGACTTCACCTCTCTTTTTTCTACTCCCAACTCGCCACCAACACAATTTGCCAAAAAAGGAACGATACTTTTCAACACCGGCGATCCCTTGGGACGGCTCTATTTGATAAAAGAAGGATACATTAAGATCTATCGACTTTCTGAGGAGGGAAGAGAGACGACAAGTTATCTCCTGGGTCCTGGACAATTACTTGGTATCCGTACACTCCTCTCAAAAGACGATCGGACGATGCACACCGCTGAGGCGATTACCAATTTTAAAGTTCAGACAATCTCACGCCGAGAATGTTTTGAGCGGATTACCAATGATCCTGAGATTCTTATTGAGCTTTTACAGG
>CAZTFV010000016.1:0-18366 GCA_964613075.1 uncultured Gammaproteobacteria bacterium
TGACAGGTTTATAGGAGAGTAAAACATTTCCATTACGAAACACCCTTGTTTTTAATCCTTTTCCTTCAGATGCGCAGCTCTTAATTTCCCACCCAACCACACACTAGGAAATGCGAGGAGTGCGAGCGCAATCGGATACCAATGAGATGATAGATTCCACCCCACGATTACACCGACAGTGCCTGCTACAAAACCCCCTATTGTTCCGAGTATGACGACATGGCGTATTGGCCGATTTGGTGCTAAAACTGCGGTAATGTAACCGCCTATCACGGTGTAAACGCTACGATATAAAAGCGCAAGCATGAGCATCCACGAGCAGTTTCCTCATGTGTATAATTATATCATTTATGAGCTTTGGTATAATCGGAGCATGAGATATATTGCAGTTTTTTGCTCGGTCAATGAATTGGAAGAAAAATATATCCAGCCGGCGCGGGAGTTTGCCAAGTTACTGGCAGAGAACGGGTATGGCCTTATCTGGGGCGGAACAGATAAAGGACTCATGAAAGTGATTGCCGATGGTGTCCAAGAAGGCGGCGGAAAAATCATTGGCATATCAATGGAGATTATCAAAGAACATGTGCGGAAAGACGCGGATGAGATGATTATTGCCAAAGACCTAGGGGAGAGAAAAGCGACGTTTTTAAAGCGTTGTGATGCGATGACCATGCTTGTCGGCGGCATTGGAACGCTTGATGAGGTCATGCACATGCTTGAGCTAAAAAAGCACAACATGCATAATAAGCCACTTGTCGTCTTGAATACGGAGAATTTTTATGAGGGTTTGAAAGTGCAACTGCAGAAAATGAAAGATGACGGGTTTATTACTAAACCGCTGGACGAGTATTTGTACTTTGCCGATACTCCCAAGGAGGCAATACAGTATCTCAACGAAAAACTAGCTTGATTGATATTCTTCTTTGACGTCTTTTAGCCTTTTGAATCTTGCCTCAGTACACCAAAAGCATCCGCCGGCAAAAGTTGCGATTTGGTACTTTGTATGCATATCGTTTTCTATTGTAGTATTTTAGTACTATTTCCTATGTTTTTCGCTCTTGCATTTTCTTTTTTGGTGTGTCTGTGTAATAATAAGGATGAGATTTAGGCGTCATGAAGCGTTACTCTAGGAAAAAAAGTACCCTGCAAAAGATTCCACCCTCGTTCTTATTACTGGGCATTCCGCTGCTTGCTATATTTTTGTTGGTCGTTCTGCGGCTAACGGGGAGGCTTGATTTTAGTTCTAGTGCCGCAGCACCCCGCGTTAATGCTGAGCTGTGGGTGCAGGATAGTAACAGCGGGGAATCTGGTGGTGTGTTGCTTGATTTCAAGCAGCAATTTGAACAGCCAGAATTATGGGCTGCAGCTAGGCAGAACATTGATGTGTATCAGTTTCACGACTTTCTTTTTATGGACCCCAAGTATGGTATAGATGAGACGTATATCCGGGAGAAAATGTTGCCGGTTCTTAATGAATCAGGAATAAAGATTGCCTTAAATGTTACGGGGGCGAATTGGGCGAAGTGCGATGACCGTGACCAGATCAAGTACAAAGAAGCGGAGGCTATCGACCGTATCATCGCAGCTGGAGGAGCAGTATCATTTCTTACTATGCAGAGTACGCTCTCAAAAACTGAAGGAGGGAATTCAGTGACGCTCAATCGATGCTCACCCTACCCTGATAAACGGAGAATTGATGACATTATCGATTATATGCAGTTTATGAAAAAGCGGTATCCAAATATGCAGTTTGGTATGACTGACGCAGATGCAACAAAAGGGAATGACTATAAGACTTCCCTGCACGAGTTGCGTAAGCGTTTGGGAAACCATGGGTTACACTTAAATTATATTTTTATCGATAATATTGCGGAGTTTTTGAGCAAGAATGATCCGAAAGATTTGAAAGATCTTGAACAATTTATCAGACAGGATCTTAATATTCCATTTGGCCTTGTGTATACCGCAGATAAAGATATTACTAAATCCAATGCCGCGTATCATACCCGAGTACTTAGACGGTACACCGAGTATTTCAAAGCAGGTGGTAGGCCAAACAACTATTTAGTCACGAGTTGGTTTCGTTTTCCAACGAGATACTTGCCTGATAATGATCCGCGGGAGTATACGCTCATGCGGACAGCGGCAGCCTTAGGCAATCGCATACGAGGCACAGGAGATTAATGATTGCACATGTCCCCTTTCCACCTAAGTACTTCTGAACGGAATTTCTCCATAGACTTTCCCATTATTGTTATGGTAGACACTACTGCGCGCATCTGTAGGATGTGGTTTGGGAGAACGGAGAGAACTGGGAAGAGTAGTCCGGGACATTTGGTACATTTGCATAGGCGTAGCGGGCGTAGTAGATAACGCCGTTATTAAAGGTAAGGTTTTGTATTTGCGACGTGGTATTTGTCGCATTTGCCGTCTGATTAGTCAGATCGTCCCCGCCATTGGTGGTACCGATTTGGAACCAATATGATTGTGCATTGTTGATTGATTGGAATGAAATGCTGCCCGACCAATTATTGCCACCTGCGTTATAGTTGCCGCAGGAGAAACTGATTGTGCCTCCGGCCGCAGGAAGCGAGAAGCCTGAGTTAATGGTCAATGATTCGTTGCTCGCAGGAGCCGCGACGGTAATGCTGTTTGAGTCTGAAATGTCCTGATCGGTGCCATTGCTTTGATGCTGCTTGAGTATTGCCAGTACGTCATAGGTCGTCCCTGCAGTAGCACCAGCCCAACTCCAGGCAGCTCCATTAACAGGCTGAATATTATCAACAGCGACCTGGAAATTTCCCGTGCCCGTAACTCGCTGGAATACGACGATTCGTGTATTCTGTTGCGCCGCACCATTGAAGTTGATCGCACCTGAGATAGCTGAGTTTGCAGGTGTTGGAGTTGGGGTATTTGATGCGGTAGTTGGTGTCGGCGTAACCGGCGGTTGTGCTGTCGAATTGATCGCGAATACTTCATTGCCCGCCGGAGCGACGACTTGTGCCTCAGGGGAGATGCCAATTTGCACGCCGTTCCCGTCGTACAATACTGCTTGCACAGTATAGCCAAGGCCTGCAATAGCATCGTTATAGCTGACAGGCTGTAAATCTTTTGCCGGAATGTTCTGCGCATATGAGATAAAAGATGGGTCGTTTTGTGTCTTTCCTTGTAGCGTTACGGTTGCGCCTTGTGGAATATAGCCGTTCAGATCAAGGCTTCCTGATAGAACTGCAGTGCCTTTGGGGTTTTGGCTTTCTACATTAAATACCAATACTTCATCTGTTGCGGGTGCTGTGATAAAAATCGGATCTGATTCATATAGCTTTTGTCCATTGAGTGTCATGACTCCTTGAATTTCATAGGACTTGCCCGACTCAGCATCCGCAAAACTCCAGCCAGCTTTATCCTGTGGCGAAACACCGGAAATAATTTCCTGATAGGCAGCCCCCTTTACGTGCGCGGGTTTTTGCGAGACTGCGATCGTTGCACCTTGTGGCACAGTGCCATTGATGTCAAATGTACCTGAAATACCTGATTCACTTGTACCTTTTGTTTTCTGGTTGTTGAAGACGAAGAAGGCGACTGCGGCGATGAGAATGACAATAATCCCAATCAAAAGAGGCGTTAAAAATCCTTTCTGCATGCCTTTCACAATAGCACTGGAAAATAAAAAATGCAAGATACCCTTTTTATTTATCTGACAGGGAAATCGCTAGTTTTTAGTCGACAAAGCGCAGTGATTTGAGGATCGTTGTTTCTTGCGCCGATGCGGTTTTGAACTCTTTACTCCCTGCTTTTATTTGTTTTTGGCTATCTTCGGGTTTAAAGAAAAGCACAAACGACGTCTCATTATGCGTGAAGGGGCCATATATATCCCCGCACCAGGTATTATTTGCTTTCAGGCACATTGATTTTTGTACCGCTTGATCAAGAAATGTTATTTCAGAAATATTTGCCTGCGCTGTTTGGGCAAGAGAAGACTCAATACAGCTATTGAGATTTTGACATGGTTGGGTCAATTTCCGAACGATAAACACGTATCCGTCACCTGAAAGCGTGGTTTGATTTCCGTCTGCTTTTTTTGCCCAGTGTCTCGGGTATTCCAGCGCAAATCCGAGAGGGCTTAGCAACACGTCCCGCAGGCTTTTTTCCAGATAGAGTCTGTACGTATTGCTATATATTTCTTCATAGGGCGGAATCTGCCGGCTTTTATTGCGAAGCTCGTTTAGCATATCGACGGTTGCCGGCTTTCTCGTATAGTAGGCGAAGATTTCATGGAGAAGGCGGGGGTCCTGCGGGGTAGACTTCAAGCGATCATCAAGCTTTTGTAGATTCTCTGCCGTCTTGTCATAATCATATATACTTTCGGCAAGAAGTGTATCACCGCGCATGAAATCACGCGGGATAAATGCGGTTATATACATTTCTTCATAATCCTTTGTTCCCTCATATTTTTTCAGTAAAGCCTTCGTTGCTTTTTTACCCATGACATATGTTGTTCCGTATTCGCCGCTTAGGTACCCTTTTTCTGAAACAAATGTAAAAAATGCTGCATTGAAGGCGAGGGAAAGCGTGAGAAAGACAGCAGTTAAGCCGATTCCGAGGTATTTGTTTTTTGCAAAGATGTAAGAGACTGCCAGTCCGACAAAAAGAAACAAGAAGGGAAGCAATATGATGTAATAATGCATAAAAGGTGGAATGCGAAACAGAAAGTAGAAAAATGGTAGCAATGCAAAGGCGTATAGTATAAGCCTGAAATTTTTGTATATACGATAAAACAGCACTCCTCCTGCCATCAGCAAGAGGTATTCAAGGTAAAAGAGCGGTCGGAGTGTGAAGAGCAGAGAGTTATTTGCCGCAAAGGGAGCTATGTCATCACCCATAAGTGAGATAAAATTTCCAACCTGCAGGATTTGGAATGGTCTTTGTAAGTACTGTATAGGTGCAAACGATAGTCTTTCATCGGTATGAAATATCTGATAGAGATTGGGAAAACCATGAGAAAATTCAAATATGAGATAGGGAATAAGCGGTAGTAGCCCGAGAAGAAAACCTGTTCCTATATACAGTATGTGCAGGCGGATTTTTTTAAGAAGGAGAAAGATATTAAACGGAAGGAGAAAGAAAATAAGAGATTGATGGATTTGCAGTAGTAGCATTGTCAATGCAGTATAGGGTAGCCAGTAGATAGGTTTTTTGTCGATGTAAAGCTTTAAAAATGCATAGAGCAAGGGAATAAAAAGGGGGAGGATAAAATCCTGTGCCCAGATTTTGCGGGAGAAGATAATTGCCCAGGGAGCAATGGCGAATAAAAGAGAACTAAATAGTGCGGTTTTTTTATCAAAGTATCTTTTTATGATCAGGTAGAATGCTGCAATGCTTAGAGCATTTAAAAAACCGATTGCGGCTGAGATAAATTGCGGATCGTAGCTAATGAGGACAAAGGGAAAAAGCAGATAGAGAAAGAGGGGTGGGTTAAGAACGCCTACGCTTGAGACTGAGGCGCCGGGTGGCAGAGGGTGATTAAAAAGCGGCCTACTGGCTAGCCAAACGGCAACAGCCTCATCGCTTTTGAATTCGATGGCAGGAAGAAACGTTATGCGAAAGAGGAGTGAGAGTATAATGATAGCGAGAAAACCAAACATAACAATACTATTTTACCCTACTCTGTTTTTTAAATCTCCGGTTATTGTATAATTGCTCTGTGCAGAGCAGTCAGTTGAAAACGAAAGTATTATATTCCAAAGAGCAAGTTGCAAAACGTATCGGCGAGCTGGCAGAACAAATAGCAAAAGATTACAAGGATAAAAACCCGCTTCTCATAGGGATTCTTAACGGTACAGTTATTTTCATGTCCGATCTTATTCGCGCGCTGTATAGATCAGGACTTGATGCGCAGATAGATTTTCTATCTGTCTCAAGCTACACAAAAGGGGATACATTTTCAGGTGCCTCAAAGGTTATTGCAGATATAAGAACAGATATTTCGGACAGACACGCGCTTATTGTCGAGGATATTATTGATACAGGATATACCTTACAGTCTATTCGTGAATATCTTTTGAGTAAGAAGCCGAAATCACTTAAGATCGTTACATTGCTTGATAAAGTAAAGAAGCGGGAAGTCAACATACCGGTTGACTATATAGGATTTACTATGCAAAGCCCGGCATGGGTTATTGGATACGGTTTTGACACAGATGGGTTCGGTCGCGGAAGAGAGGATGTTGAAGAAAAAATTTCCTAATCCGGAGAGGAACCTTACAGTTTTTTAACGCTAATGTGCAGAGGGGCGCGCGGTAAAGAATGCATTAACGCATCGCAGCGCGTGAGATTTTTCGCCCCAGTTGCATAGCTTTGTTCAGCGATATAACAGGTAAACGATCCCACCGTAGAGCAAGATGAGTACAAAACCAGAAATAAGAAAGACAAGAAATGCTCTACCTTTTGAAAGATTATATATTATGCTGATTGCGATGATCTGCAAATACATAATCCATAAGGAAGGAATAGTAAATAGCAATCGAATGAGACGAGACAATGTAATTTGGGCCTCAATAACATTCTCAATCACACCAAATACATTGGCTATAATACTAAGTAACCCTGAAACAATGACCAAACTTGTGAACGAGCCTTTCTGAGAATATCGTCTTGCAACTGCATGAGTAATGATCGCGATGACAAACCACATGGGAATAGTAAAGAGAGGATAAAACTTTCTCATAAATTCAATTGCGTTACTGGTGCGGGTTGTAATACCAGAATTTTCCTGTGGTGTTAATAACAGTTGAAAGATGACAAGCATTTGAAGACAGACTGCTATGAATAGGAGGAGCGATAGAGATAGTCCTTTCTCTTTTGCAATCGCTTGGAATGTTTTTGTTGGGGTAAAGATAACCCCTCTTAGATAAAGCAGGAATTTGTTCACTTTTGTAATCTTATCATTTCATAAGACAATAGAAATGGTCAAGAGGCTGTTTAGCACTTGACGAATATAAGTGCTAATAGTATACTATATAAAATATGGCAGATAACGATCAGATTCCCGATTTCCTCAAGCCGGTTACGCCTTCGGAAGCTCTGAAAAAATTCACCATCAACCTCACCGATTCTGCAAAGCAGAATAAAATAGACCCCATTGTCGGCCGTGAAATCGAAATCCGCCGCGTCATGGAGATTCTCTCGCGTCGTACTAAAAATAACCCAATCCTCATTGGCGATCCGGGTGTCGGAAAAACAGCAATTGTCGAAGGTCTGGCGCAGAAGATTGTTGAAGGCTCGGTCCCGACAACGCTGAAAAATAAAGAACTGTTGGTTTTGGACTTTGCCCAGCTTCTCGCCGGAGCAAAATTTCGCGGTGAATTTGAAGAACGACTCAAAGCAGTCATCAAGGCAGTTGAAGAGTCAAACGGCAAATACGTCATTTTTATCGATGAGCTGCATACGCTTGTCGGTGGCGGTGCGGCAGAAGGGTCAGTTGATGCTGCAAATATCCTCAAACCCTCCTTGGCACGCGGAACGCTCCGGATGATTGGCGCAACGACCATTGGTGAGTACCGAAAGTACATCGAAAAAGACCCGGCGCTTGCCCGGAGGTTTCAACCTGTAAACGTTGAGGAGCCAACCATTGAGGATACCATCTCAATCCTTCGGGGCATTAAGGAAAAATATGAGTTGCATCATGGGATCCGCATAACCGATAACGCAATCATCGCCGCTTCGAAATTGTCTGCCCAATATATTCCTCACCGATTTTTGCCGGATAAGGCGATTGATCTTATTGATGAGGCAGCAGCGGCGATAAAAATTGAGGCGGAGAGTAAGCCGGCAGAGCTTGATGCGCTGCATAGAAAAATCATGCAGACAGAGATTGAGCTTGCTGCTTTGAAGAAAAGTCGTCCAAAGGACGATCAGCCCTTCGGTCTGAAACCTCAGGATCGAAGACCGCAGGCTGGAAAAAACAGAAAAGAACAAGCAGAAAAAGAATTACTTGAAATGAAAAAGACAGCATCGGAGATTGAAAAGCGCTGGAATGAACAAAAAGATCTTATTCAGAAAATTCAGGACATGCGGGCGAAAATTGATGCCCTTCGTATAGATCTTGAGAAAGCAGAGCGGGAGATTGATCTTCAGAAAGCAGCGGAGATTAAATACGGAAAGATTCCCGAGCTTGAGAAAAAGTTATCATTACTCGCGGAAGAGTGGAATAAAATTCCTGAGGAAAAACGCGTTCTTCGCGAGGAAGTCGATGAGGAAGATATAGCCAGAGTTGTCTCCCGCTGGACGGGAATACCGGCAACACGCATGCTCGCGTCTGAAGCAGAGCGTCTATCTCACTTGGAAGATGAGCTGAAAGAAGACGTTGTCGGTCAGGAAAGGGCAGTCGAGGCAGTAGCACGGGCAATCAGAAGATCCCGCTCAGGATTAGGCGAGAAGAACAGACCGATCGGTTCGTTTCTTTTTCTGGGGCCAACGGGTGTTGGTAAGACAGAAACTGCCAAGGCTCTGGCGCGTATTCTTTTTAGCGACGAGCACGCGCTTATAAGAATTGACATGAGTGAGTATATGGAGTCCCATGCCGTAGCGCGTCTTATCGGCGCACCACCCGGATACGTCGGGTATGAAGAAGGGGGACAATTAACAGAGGCGGTAAGGAGAAAACCTTACTCTGTAGTGTTATTTGATGAGGTAGAAAAAGCGCATCCGCAGGTTTTTAATATATTTTTGCAACTCCTGGATGAGGGACGGCTGACGGATAGTAAAGGCGTGACGGTTGATTTTCGTAACACAATAATTATTATGACGAGTAATTTGGCTGGAGAAATCATACGGGAATATCAGGGAGATAGGGGAAATAAGGGTGATAAGGGGGAAATAGAGGAGAAGGTATGGGATGTGTTGCATGGGCAATTTAAACCTGAGTTTTTGAATAGATTGGATTCCGTCGTTATCTACAACTCCTTAACGCCAAAAGACGTGTTGCAGATTACGGAAAAACAACTTGAAGAAGTAAAGATTCGGATGGCTGAAAATAATATCACGCTTGAGATTTCAGATGATGTTGTTTTGCATTTCGCCGAGGTTGGATTTGATCCAGTCTTTGGCGCGCGGCCGTTAAGACGTGCTATTGAGGAGAAGCTCGTTGATGAGGTGGCAATGCGGATTATTGAGGGAAACATCAAGCCGGGAGACACGGTGAAGCCGAAAGTACAAAATGATAAGATTATCATTTAAAATTGACCTAATTTTTAATTAACCTAATTGACCTAAGTAATTTGGTCATTGGAACTTTTTTAGAAATTAGAATAATTAGATCAATTAGAAATTTCTATGGATACTTGTAAGCATTGTGGTCATAAGTTAATAGTTAGACAAACCAGACGCACTGCGGAGCAGCTAAAGAAACAATACTACTACACCGCGTATTATTTTTGTCCCAATTGCCACCGGATGTACCACGATGACAAATTTAAGGTTGTAAATGAAAATCACGATTTGTTCTCCGGAACACAGCCAGTAACTGGACATATGGATGTTGAGATCTGGACGGATGGGGCGTGCGTGAGAAATGGCCATCACACGGCCAAAGCTGCTTGGGCATTTGTGTCGGGAAAACATGAAGAACGAGGATTGGTGGAAGGGAAACAGACCAACAATACCGCTGAGGCATATGCTATATATCATGCGTTAGCCTGGGCGGGCAAACAGGGATACAAACGAATAAAGCTTCATTCGGACAGTCAGATTACGATTAACAATTTTAAAAAAACGCTTGAGAAAATAAAAGAAAATAGAGAAATTTTTGCCAAAATCTATTATGTCATCAAGACGTATCATTTATCAGTCGCATATCAAAAAGTCACCGGCCACTCAGGCGATAAAAATAACGACCGCGCCGATCGCCTCGCCAATGGTTTAGTGGGGATAAAGTAAGTTGACTAATCTGAGAAAGCGGAGCATACTTACGGCCGGTGAGTAACTGCGAGGTACCGCTTTCATCTTCAATTACTAGGCGAGGACTGTTGCGAAATGCTCTTTTGGGATCAGTGCTTCTCGCAGCAGGAGTGCCCTATCAAGCGCTCAGACACACTCAGGAACAGCAAGCAGCATACGACAGAGATTTTACTGGATTTCAGCCACTAACACAGTGGGAGTTTAATGAGGTTCTCGCAAGTCACACTGAAATACCACTTGCAATGAGCATTGAACGCATCAGTACTAAAGAAGGGGACGCTCAGAAAATAACATTTGAGCTGAAAGAGGAATCGTCTGTTTACTTGTACCTAAGCGGAAGTCAGTATGACCCGGTTTTTGTACAGCCTTTGGTTGTAAGACCAGGGGATGGAGGGAAGCCACGTTTAGCGCCTGTTATTCACGCATCAGATGCTGAAAAACCCCTGCCGTTTGGCGCAAAGCTTGGGACGTTTCCAGAAGGCGAGCATTCTTTTATGATAACAGAGGGAGCAGGGGCGAATCTTCCTTCTTCTTACACTGTTGATATACAGTTAACCCGGCCAAGCCCTGAGTCACTGCTGGCAAAATTCATTGATCATGCTCCGGCGGTAAAATTGAAAAATAAACATAATCCCCTTGATGACATGCCCCTTATGATGCTTGGTAATCTGAGCAGAAAAGGCGATATGTATAAGCTGGTAACTGCAATTGTTTTTTCAGGCGAGAATGGTGGAACAAAACCGTTTACGCTTAATCAGGTATTCGGAAGAATTGTTGATATTGAATGGGTGATGCAGCAGTTATTTGATAGGTATGGCCATTCAATCAAAGACCGGCAGCGTTTTCAGGCGAAAAACCACACGACAAAGCGATTTTTCGGAGATACGATCGGCAATCAGCCAGTGCTGCAAACAGCAACACCAAATAATAATTTTGACGATGGCGTCATACAGATTTTCGGACAGCGGTTTGCAAATCCATTTACTAAAGAAGGTGAGGGAATCTATTACTCGCCAAAACCCATTTTCCTCCCAGATGACCATTGGAATAATTTTTTTCTAACACACTTTCCAGTACTTCAGCAATGGAGTTTATTTGAGGCTGCGTTTGAGAACTGCGTTGCGATGACAGATAGAAATAAACCTGAGGTGCAAGCTTTTGTTGAGGACATTGAGAGGGTGAAGAAAAATATAAATGGCAATTTTATTGACAGAGGATGCGATACGTTATTGCCGGTACCTGAAAGCTATAATTAGCAAAAAGCTTAGTTTGCATTTCTTTTACTTGACTTTAGATTGAAATTTTTCTATTGTATACGTGACGTATGAGGCTACTTATCAAACTTCTTCACTTTTTTCCTGAGGAAATAGCCTATGCACACTGTGATATACCCTGCGGAATTTACGACCCGCATCAAATGCAGTTAGCGGCGCATACGGTCATTCGGATGACAAGTATGATTAATGATTTAAAAGTTAGCAGTGAGAACCCATCCTTTGAAGAGAGAAAAAAGATCATCCATCAAGTTTCTAGGCTGACAAAAGTAAAAGAAGAGCACGCAGAACTTGTCAAGCATGAGCTACGGATACTCTGGGGAGATTATTTCAAAGAAGAGCACCTGAAAGACTATCCGGATTTACATACGTTGGTGTTTAAGACATTAAAACTTGCATCAAAAGCGCGACAGGAGATCAATATGGACGCTGCGAATGAGCTTTTGGCAAATACGCAACAGATTGCAGAGATTTTCTACAAGACAAAAGGCGTTACGCCTGTGCGGGTAAAGTCTGTGTATCCGACCGGGCTTGAAATTGTCCTTCACACATAATGCTTTTCCTCTCTCGTTTTCGCGTCAACGGACACAGTATGCAACCGACAATTTTTTCAAATCAAACGGTACTCGTGAGTAGTATTCCGTATCTTTTTGCAAGTCCTAAAATAGGCGACATTATTGCATTTACAGATAAAATGAATAAAAAAGTGTTGATAAAGCGGATCACAAAAATAACAACTGACGGCTATTTCCTTAGCGGAGACAATATAAGCGATAGTATAGATAGTAGAAGGCTTGGGGCTATAAAAAGAAAAGCAATTTTGGGAAAAGTTATTGCTATTTTTTGAACATAATTCTTACTTGCAATTATAGAAGTTTGTCTGTAAAATAATTCCCGACACTGACTGTGTTAAAATCCACTTTTACTTTTTCTTCTGAAAAAACGCCGGATTATCCGGCAGCAGTTTTTCATATCCAATCATTTCCAACAAAGCATATATGGACTTTTTGATTCTCAATTTGGCCCTGCTTTCTTTATGCGTTTTCTTGCTTCTCATACTCTCTATGGTCTGGCCACCTGATAGTCCGTGGGCGCCATGGTGGCGAACAGGTCGAAAGATCGCGATAGCAATTTGCCGGCTTGGCAATGTCACGAAGAAAGACACTGTGTATGACCTCGGATCAGGAGATGGGACAGCTCTTCTTACTGCGGCAAAAGAGTTCGGGGCTTCGGGGGTCGGGATTGAGATAGATCCGCTTCGGGCAGCAATCGCAAAAGCCCGTATCCGCACGGCAAAATTGCAAGACAAAATTCGTATCATAAGACAAAACTTTTTCAACGTACCAATAAGCGATTCTAGTGTTATTTTTGTCTATCTGGTGCCGAAAGCACTTTTGCGACTAAAAAAGAAATTCTTATCGGAACTGAAGCCTGGCACGAGAATTGTCAGCTATCGGTATGAGATTCCGTATTTGCCGCTTGCAGAAAAAGATGAGGTGCACCAGCTATATCTGTATACTATTCCGAAAAACGATAGTAACAGAGAGACACGAGGTAGCCGTTTAACATCTGAATAGATTCAGTCTGTTCTCAATCCCCTCTGTTTTTATAGGAAAACTCCCTTTGAGTTCGCACGACTCTGTCATTTTTTCTTCATCGAATATGCCTCCTGTGATATCGTTTAGTATATTAAAGTCAGGATAAAATGCTCCCGGAGTAATAATCATCGCGCGTTGGTCAATTGCGTCATTGGTTAATGTATCAACGCTGAGAAATCCTTTTCTAAATATATTTTCATTTGTATCAACAATGTCGTTTAAGAGTGGTTTGTCGCTTAGATAGGCAAGAGCTGGGGCGATGCTGTTGACGCCATACAGAACAGGCGGATTTTCTTTATGGATGAGGGAAAGTAGTTGATCTACCCGTTCAACTTTTTGTACCGTACGATACGAGGAAAAGTAGATGATAAGATTAATCAACAAAAAAATAACAACAATAGTTGGCACAACCATTTTTTGTATATGAAATCTCTCACGTAAGAATATGTGCAGATTGGCAAACGAGAGACATAAAAAGGGAATAGTAAAATTAAGATAGAGGTAATAAGGATCTTGGTAAAAAAGAATAAAAAGGAGAGAGAAGAGAGAAAGCAGGCCAAAGAAAAGATATCGTCGTATCGCAAAAAGGCTAAAGAGCAGTGCGACAACTAAGAGGAAGTCGTGTCTGAGGAAAAACCACAAAATATTTATTTTGCTTATTCCTTGCGAGCGGGTGAGAGAATAGAGAAAGACATCTTTCATAAGATCATTTCGTGCAAAAAGTAAAGAGGGGAGAAGGACGGCTATTGTAGCAACAAAACACCCGGCAAGAAATTTTATAATTCGAGCTTGTCGAGAATTATCATTTTCTCGACTCGTCCCGCTGAGCGGGACTCGCTCGAAAAATAACGTGAGGAGTATTGCAAGAAACACAGGCAAAAAATATGCTTTGGTGAGTAGGGCAAGTGCAATAAAGACGCCTCCAAAAACATATTGTTTTTTCTCAAAAACAAATACGTAGCTCAGTACTGCAAAAAGTGATGCGAGAAAAACGCCTGTCTGGTGATCTGTTGTCGCAAGGATAATAAAAGAGAAGAGGTAGAGAAGGGAAGAGGTAAGTGCGATGAGTTTGTCTTTGATCTTTTTCAGGGTAAGGTAAAATATCAAGAGTGCAACAAGTGATGCCTCGATTGCTGCTGTGATGTAATACCAGGAAAGCGATTTGCCAACTATATAAAAATATATCATTGAAATATACGGAAGAACAGGGAAGTTGGTAAAAAAGATGTCTTTATACAGCACTTTTCCTTGGAGTAACTGATACGCTGTGTAGAAATAAATATTGGTATCTGAAAGCCTGATGCCGAGGTTGGTGAGTTTTAGGAGGAGGAAGATGGCGATAGGGATAAGAATGGGCAGAAATTTTTTCATTAGTTAAGATTTTGAGTTTAGACGCTTGAAACTAGAAGTTAGATCTTGAGGTTTGAGGTTTGAAGATAGACAATCTAACTTCGACTATCTAATTTCAGACTCTAACATCAAACTTCTAGTGTCTAGCATCAAACAAATTATTTTTTTAATTTCAGGTAAACCCATCTTAATTTGTCAGATACCTTATATAACTGATAGAGCAGGGGATTTATTATAAGATCATAGCTTCCGACGAACTCAACGAGTTCTGGCCCATAGCCTTGTTTAAAGCGATGAAATCCATACCATGGATCAGATGGTGAAGCATCAGGCCCCAATGATCCCCACATATCAAATTTTTTGAGTCCTAATTTTTTGCCAAAGCGAATAGCTTCCCACATCATTACATTGCTGGCCATCACTTCCCTACTCTCATTACTAGAGGCTCCATAAGGATAATACAATGTGTCATGAAAGACAAACATAATCCAAGCAACCAAGATTTTACCCTGATGAGTGGCGGTTAAGAGGTGAGCCAAAAGTTGATTTTTTTCGGTTATCGGTTTTCCGTTGTCGGTTGTCGGATTTTGGTTTGCCCGTTGATCAGTCTCCCCGTTTTTTCTAAGGTTCAACCTTGTAGAAGGTTGAACCGTTATAGAACTGAGGGTTTGCCACATTTTGCGATGGTAGTCTTTAGTATGCGCGTAAAAGCCTTGGCGTTTGGTTGTTTGCCAAGTCAATTTCAAATATTCTTCAAAAGCTTCATCGGAATTGTTTTCTTGTACGGTGACACCGTTTTTTTGTGCGACGCGGATATTGTAACGAGTTTTTGGATGCATGTTTTTCAGGAGTTCATCTTCGGATTTGGTTAAATCAAGGATAAATGTATATTTCGTAAAAAGTGGATGCGCGGACGATGTGATATTAGGATATTGTGATATTAGGATATTAGGTGAAATTTCTTCTTGCTTAGTATCTTTATATCTTAATATCTTAGTATCTCTTCTAACATTCGGTTCCAATTGAATAAAAACACACTTCTCACTTTCCCCAATTTTTTTTAATTCCTCGAGCACTTCCCTGCTTGGCAGTCTCCCCTTTGGTAGATAGCCGATATTCCAAGGAGTACGTGGGATTTTATGAATTGTCAGCTGAAATCCGTCGACTAATTTTCCGTCCTCTTCCACTCCCCTTCTAATAATTTTTATTCCAGTCTTTTCCCTAAACTCCCCCCACTCATAAGATTGGAGAGGGTGGGTAGCAACAGCGTTAAACGCATCTTTTTCGGCAGAAGTTACAACTTTGACGTTCACACTTGTTATTGTAGCAAATAGAAGCAGGTTTTCTGGTTAGAAAAAGTCGGTTGAGGTTGGATCTTTGGTGTCGCCGATTTTTATTGAGTCCAGATTGTGATTTATGACGCGTTCGGGGAGTTCGTGGACGAATCGTGAGACAGCGTTATTGGTGCGTTGTCCAAAAAAGAGTCTGCGGCGCGCGTAAGACAGAAATAATTTTTGTTTGGCCCGTGTCATGCCGACATAACAAAGCCTCCTCTCCTCCTCCAGTTCATTTCTATCCATAAGAGATCTCGAGTGTGGGAAGAGCCCTTCTTCCATACCGATCATAAAGACAACGGGAAACTCCAATCCCTTTGCTGCGTGGAGAGTCATAAGAGTAATACCATTTTTTCTCGTATCCTGTTCGTCTTCTGCGTATTCATGCTCAACCAGCATGACATTTTCCAGAAAATCTGTAAGGTTTGGAAATTCAAGCGCAACTGAGCGAAGTTCTTTTATATTCTCAAGTCGTGCTCTATCCTCTTCATCCTTCTCGTCATAGAGATCGAGATAGCCTGTTGCTTTTACTACTTGGTCCAAAATGTCAATGGTTTTAATTTGGCTTTCTTCTCCCTCACCCTCCCCTCTCCCAGAGGGAGAGGGATAAGAGGAATTTAATTTTTCTTGAAATACCAAAAATTTGGCGAGTCTTCCCTTCCCCATTTTTTCAATCCGTTTGTAGGCAACCATGTCTTTGGGATTATGCAGGACGCGAAGATAGGAAATAACGTCTTTGATTTCTTTTCGCTCGTAAAAGCGCGTGCCGCCTATCAGAATATATGGCAAGCCGTGATGCAGCATTGCCTCCTCAATAACGCGGGACTGGGCATTGGTGCGATACAATACTGCAACGTCCTTGAGTCTACTTACGCCAAGCGTAATGATAGTTTTGATAATAAAATCAGCTTCATCCTGTTCGTTTCTTGCTTCATAAATCTCTATCTCTTCCCCATCGGGGTTGTCAGTCCAAAGCTTGAGTACCGGATGTGTGGTGTTTCGCGCAATAACAGATGATGCTGCATCAAGGATCTTTTGGGTTGAACGATAATTCTGGGATAATGAGAATGTTTTGGTGCCGGGAAAATCTTTTTCAAAGCGAAGTAGATTTTGAAAATCTGCTCCCCGCCAGGAGTAGATGCTTTGGGAAAAATCGCCGACAATACAGACATTTTTGTATTTGCCGCTTAATAATTTCGTTAATCTATACTGTGCCTTATTGGTATCCTGATATTCATCGACCAAAATATACTGGAATTTATTTTGATACTTCTCCAAAACACCCGGATTATCCGCAAGAAGCTTAATCGTTTTATTTATCAAATCGTCAAAGTCTACTGCGTCATTTTCTTTAAGGATTTGCTGGTACATGGGATAGATTTTGGCGACAGTCTCCTGAAAATAACCGCGGGCAAGATTGAGATACTCAATAGGACCAATCAGCTCATTCTTGGCTGACGAGATGGTTGCCAGGATAGAATAGGGCTTGAAGTCTTTGACCGAGATAAAAAGCCGCTGCATTGCTTCTTTAACGCTATCCAATTGGTCATTGTCGTCGTAAATAACAAACTTTGATGATAAGCCGATGTGTTTGCCTTCGATGCGGAGGATTTTTGCGCAAAGAGAGTGAAATGTGGAAATATGCGGAAGCGTTGAGGTTTGTATATTTTGTTCCTCAAAATATTTTATAATTCGCTCTTTCATTTCGTTGGAGGCCTTATTGGTGAAAGTTACTTGAAGGATAGATGATGGGTCAACTTTTCTCTCAGTAATCAGATAGAGCACTTTATAGGTTAATACTCGTGTTTTACCGGATCCCGCGCCTGCGAGAATAATTGATGGACCATCTGTCCAGAGGACAGCTTCTTGTTGTTGCGGGTTTAGGTCCTTGAGTAGTTGATTTTGCATACTATATAATTAAAATACGAATTTATCCGAATGACTATAATTATGATACATTTGGATTATTTTCACTTAGGATAAATTAGGATTTTATTTTATCACATGAAAAAGCTCTACATAGTTGCCAACTGGAAAGCACAAAAAACTTCTCAAGAAGCAAGAGACTGGCTTGAGAAGTTTTTAACATACAACAATCAGCATACAACAATCAACAATAAGGAGATTATTGTGTGTCCGCCGTATACGCAGCTGCCGATGATGCGTGATTTTGTAAAGCGAAACGGATTGCCATTTAAACTCGGCGCGCAGGATGTATCGCCCTTTGGCATGGGTGCGTATACAGGTGCAGTTGCGGCAGAGCAACTAAAGGAATTAGTGAGATACGTTATCGTCGGTCATTCTGAAAGAAGACGGCATTTTGGAGAAACAGATGTCGCTATTGCTGATAAAGTGAAGCTGGCTGTAGTATCCAGTATTGCGCCGATTCTTTGCGTTCAGGGTGCTGAGACACCGGTTCCAGAAGGGGTAAGTATTGTTGCATATGAGCCTGTTTTTGCGATTGGGAGCGGGATTCCTGATACGCCTGATAACGCTGATATGGTGGCAAAGATATTGAAAGAACGTTATGCATTATTAGCTGTTTTGTATGGAGGCAGTGTAAATTCTCTGAACGTGTCTGGCTTTACACAAAAAGAACATATTGATGGGGTGTTGGTAGGCGGGGCGAGTCTTGAGGCGGAAGAGTTTTTAACAATTATGCATAATGCGTGATTTTTTTATTTATGGGGAGGAAAATTCGTCAGACACTATTTAGAAAACGGGTTTTACCCGTTATTTTAGTAATTATTGTCCTTGCGATCGGATATATTGGCTTGCGTACTCTCAGATATGTGCCGGTTTTGTATCAGTTACTCCTTAATAAGGAGATTGAGCTTAAAAAAAGCGACGGGG
>CAZTFV010000017.1:0-18333 GCA_964613075.1 uncultured Gammaproteobacteria bacterium
TTTGTAATGGTTTTTGCGCCATAAATACCTAATACCAGTTTAGTAATAAAAAATATAAAAAGTCAAGAAGCCCCACGACTAAAGTCGTGGTTTTCTGCGAAGGCGGAGAATTAAGATACAAGAATAATTTCTGCTATGCATACTTATACATCTTTTAGATTCCAAGTGATGTATTCACTCTAATTTTTTTAAAATCATAGTCAAGAGTAAAAAGCTCATCCAGAATATAGTAAGAGGTAAACAGTTGCGCACGCTGTTTTCGATATTCCTTATACTTTTTGGAGACTTTAGAGTGATATTTTTCAGAGGAGACAAAAAGAGCAATAAAAGCGCCTGTATCAATAAAAACTTTCATTAGTCAGCTAAATAAACTTTATCATCCTTTAGGGCGTAATTTGTTTGTTTTTGGCCATCCTTGATAAATCCTACCAGTGAATCTAGAATTAGCTTTTCTTGGGGTGCCTGGTTTTTCGCCACAAAAACACGAGACAGATTTTGTGGAGCAAATTTTGCATTTTTTTGCTTTATTCTGTACAATAATTTATGGCGGGGCTTTATAGCCCCTTTTGTATATATGGAAGCTATAAAGAAGTTTTTGCGAAGAACGAAGCGCACAATACAGCACGTGCCGCATAAAAAACAGTATATTGAGTTCGTTACTGCTCTTTTGTCTATACCTGTGCTCTTAACTGTCATTATTTTGAACTACAATAACTTGAAAGCAAGTGATGATAAAAAGCTGGAAACCGAAACAAAACCGATTATTGTCACGATTCCGGTTGAGAAAGAAAGCCCTGAAAAAGAAGAACCCACTCCGCTTCCCACCCAGGGAGTTTGCAGGAAAGAAATAGGCCCCGTGAGCATATCATCACCTGATGAAGGTGAAACAATTACCGATAGTCCTGTTATTGTTTCTGTAGCGTATGATGACGGGGCATATTGTGCGATAGTATGGTCGTATAGGATAAATAATGCTCGCTGGTCTGATTTTGACGATAAGGCAATTGCCTTGTATGATCCTCCGCAGGGGCAAGTTACGCTTGATGTGAGAGTAAAAAGTATTGCAACGGGTGCTGAGAAACGGCTGAGCAGAGCATTTACGTATCAGCCGTCTGTTACTCCGAACCCGACTACCGAAGCTACGCCCACCCAGGCGCCGTAGAGATAAATACGCTACAATAAATAAGTGAGGGGAAGATTATTTTCCATTCTTAAGTTCCTCGTTGGCTGGCCGCTTTCGCTCATCGCCCTGTTTTTCATTTACCGTCTTATTCAACCGCAGTGGGGTAGTGTACAGCTTTCTTTAACCAATCTTAAGTACTCATTTATTCTGCTTGCTATTCTAAGCTTTATTACCTATTATTTTTTCCGCTGCCTTATCTGGCACTTCATCATGTGTTCACAAGGATATGCTATTCCATTTAAAGACACGTCTTTTCTTTGGGCGATGTCTGAGGTAAATCGCTATATTCCCGGCAATATCTGGTCTTTTTTGGGACGGGCGATGCTTTTTGGCAAACGGGATGTTGAGAAACGGCACGTCGCGTCTGCACTTCTGCTTGAAGCACAATTTGTCTTGCTGGGCGCTGCTGTTGTATCGCTTTTTGCCGCTTCTTTTTTGCTATACCAATTTATTCCCGCTCTTCCATTTAAAGAAGTACTGATCTATTTTGCCTACGTCGTTGTCATCTGCTTGGGCGTAGTCTATGTATTCCAGTCAGAAATTTTATCATTTTTGGGGAAAACGCCAAAAGGATATCTTCAGCATCTGATGCCGGGATTTGGATCCGGTGTGCAGCTTCGGCTTTTAGCAGCAGCTATTGCCGGATTTTTCTTTTTCGGATTGGGATATTACTTTGCAATTTCTGCTGTTGTTTTTCTGAATCCGCAACTCCTTTTTCCGCTTATCGGGCTTTTTGTCTTTTCACTTTTGCTCGGATATCTTTCTTTTCTTACGCCAACGGGCTTGGGCGTTCGGGAAGGAGCGATCGTATTGGGGTTGGCAAAAATAATAAACACCGGGGTAGCCGGGTTTGCAGCGGTTTTTGCAAGAATTGTTCTTGTCCTGTCTGAAATTGTTTTTATCGCGGTAACATTTTTTTGGCACAAGATAAAAAATAAAACAATATCTAGTATTGAACACATGATAAGTGTACATAGATATGAAGCACTGCTTCTTCTCATGGCGGGAGTTTTTTTCGCCTATTTTGTTGTTGTCAGTTTTTTACGCTACGACAATTTTTACACGGGGAAATTTGATCTTGGCAATATGGCACAAACTGTCTGGAATACGACGCAGGGAAGAATGTTTGTATTGACAAACCCTGACGGGACGGAGACTGTCTCCCGGCTGGCATTTCACGCAGACTTCATTCTCATCCTTCTAGCGCCTTTTTATGCGCTTTGGCCGGATCCCAGGATGCTTCTTCTTGTACAAACGTTCATTGTTGCGTGTGGCGGTATTTTTGTCTATTTACTGTCCCTGACGATTCTGAAAAATAAACCTCTTGCCCTTCTTTTTGCTTTCTTATACTTTATTAATCCGAGTGTAGAACGCGCGACAATGTATGACTTTCATGCCGTTGTCTTGGCAACAACATTTCTTTTGGCAGCCTGCTATTTTTTGCTTAAAAAACAACATTGGCTCTTTTTATGCATGGCGCTTTCTTCCGCTATTACAAAAGAACAGGTCTGGTTAATTACCGGAATGCTCGGCCTTTATTTTGCTTTGAAAAATAAAGAATGGGTATTCGGAGGAGCTCTTTTTATTGTTTCTCTTGGCATGCTCTATTATATTATCTGGCACGCAATTCCTGATGCCCGCGGCTCGTCGCATTTTGCCCTGTCGTATTATGATGATGCCGGCGATAGTCCTTCATCGCTTATTATCAATGCTCTCTTGTCTCCAGATAAAACAGCTGCAAAGTTGTTGAGTCCTGACAGAATTGATTACTTACGACAGATATTCCTTCCGCTTGGCTATTTGCCATTGGCAGCACCATTTTTGCTTATTTTTGCCCTCCCGGATTTAGGCATTAATTTATTAAGCAACAATGCCAATTTGTACCAAATTTATTATCAGTATACGGCGATTATTACTCCATTTTTATTTATTGCCGCGCTCTATGGACTTTTGACTATTCGTGAGCGATTTCCGCGGATTCCTTCTTTGCTGTATATCGGACTGCTTTTGATTGCGTCTATTTATTCTCAATATGCTTTCGGACCACTGCCTGGCGGAAAAGATGCAAATATTGCTATGTTTGTCAAACAGGTTCCGAATAGAGAACGTATCTCCTCTGTTCTTTCAGCAATCCCATCCCGTGCAAGTGTGGCTGCAAGCAATAATATCGGAGCCCATCTTTCACACAGGGCACGCCTTTATACTATTCCGATAGGCATGATGGATGCTGACTATATAGCATTTCTCCTGACAGACCCGGGAGCCCGGCCATCGCTTGAAACGCAAAAACAGTGGGCGAGTGCGTTGTTGCAAAATCCTTCCTATGAGGTAGTGGCGAATGAGGGAGATTTTGTGGTTGTGAGGAAAAGAGGGGTCGAGTAATAGGACAGAGGTTGTTCTTGTCAAATTCTTTGTAACGCTGTACGCTAATACTAGATGGTAAATGTTATTAAGGCTACCGGGGAAGTTGAGCCGTATAGTGAGGAGAAAGTTCTGCGCTCTGTTCAGCGAGCTGGTATTCCTAAGGAACTGCAGTCTTCTGTATTAGCGCACATAAAAGAAAAGCTGCATGACAACATGGAGACGTGGGAAATTTATCACCACATCAGTGAATTCTTGGGAAAATCTCAATTTCCTTATAGCAAGTCACGCTACAGCCTCAAGCAAGCGATTATGATGCTTGGGCCGACAGGATATCCCTTTGAGGATTATGTCGCAAAGATTCTTCAAGCAAAAGGGTACTCAACCGAGGTACGTCAGGTATTACAGGGTACGTGTGTTACCCATGAAGTCGACGTAGTTATCAGACCGAATAACAAAACAGGCTCAACGGCTATGGTTGAGGCGAAATTCCACAACAGCCCCGGAGCACGGTCAGATGTCCATGTCTCTTTGTATACCAAGGCACGATTTGATGATCTGAAAGACAGATATCGCTTTGATGAGGCGTGGCTGGTTACGAACACGAAGGCGACGATTGATGCTGTGACCTATGCGCAATGTATCGGTATGAAGGTCATCAGCTGGAGTTATCCGGAACAGGAAAGTCTTCGGGATCTTATTGAGACGTCCGGTCTTTACCCAATTACCATGCTCACAAACCTCTCGTCGGCAGATAAATTCAAATTATTACAAAATCACATTGTCTTGTGCCGCGATATCTGTTCCAACCACGCACTCCTTGACTCCTTGCGCCTACCTCCTGATGTACGAAAAAGAACACTTGAGGAAATCTCTTTTATCTGCGAGGCGAACCGCTAAACTACGCGGAACTCTACGCGAAACTACGCGGAATAGTTTTACTACAGTTCACTGGCGGCTAGCTTGGTGCGCTCGTATTTATCTGCCATGTAGCCGTTGGGGACTGTGGTTAATTTATCCGCATAGAGCAAAAAACCGTTGCGGATAGTATGATCGCCGAATTTTTCATTTATGCTATCAATCACCTGTGCGAGGGTGTTCCAATGGTTATCAAATGGCAACAGTGGTCGCGGAACAGCATACTCATCAACGAGATTAGCAGCCCAGACACTTATCTGACGAATATACCCTTTGTCAAGGATACTCCTTGTACAAGGAGTATCCTTGTAAAGCAAAAAGAAACAGGCTTCGAAAATATCCTTACCCGTATTGAAGTGGTAGTTAAATGTTTTTCTTCCTGAAAGGATCTCTTGCCCTCGAAGTGAAAAACCAACGGTTCGTGCTTTCTTATGAAGACGACGAAGTTTTATACCTACTTCTTCGCACAATTCATACACTTCCTGAAGCACGATCCGTTTGTCATACTCATTGTGGGGCAGGCAGTAGTTTCTACCGACTGATTTTACTTCTGGCTCTTGTGTATACGGAATAATTTCGCTCTCATCAATACCAAAGCCGATGTTTTTGAGGATATGGCCTTGAACATTGCCGAATTCGGCGATAAGCGCGGGCAAAGGCGCTTTGCGCAGATGCAAAAGGGTATAAATACCCATTGCCTCAAGGCGTACTTTTATCCGCTCGCCGATACCGCAGACATCGGTTAGCTTGGCGATTTTATAGAATTGCTCTACCTGGTAGGGTTTTATCTCCACAACACCGTTTGGTTTTCTAAGACCCGAAGCAAGTTTAGCGAGTAATTTATTGTAGGAAATGCCGATTGAAACGGTAATATAATCGCCTATTTCTTGCTTAATGCGCTTTTTGAGATCGGTAACGAGTGGATAGACGCCACCGAAAAGATGCGCTGCGAGGGCGACATCCATAAATAACTCATCGATTGAGAAAACCTCAACGTCCGGGGAGTAATCTTTACAAATAGCGATAAATTTTTTACTGATTTCCCAATATGTGACAAAATCTGCGGGCGTAAGCGCAAGAGCGGGGCATATTTTTTTCGCTTCATGCACACGGCTGCCGGTGCCGATACCAACGCGCTTTGCTTCTCTGCTTGAGGCGATGATGCAGTTGCGGCCATTGGTCGCCGTGACGCCGAGAGGACGGTTGCGAAATGCAGGATGATACTGCTGCTCAACGCTGGCAAAGAACGAATCAAAATCGATGTGGAGGATAGTGCGCTGCATAGTGTATCGGCAAACAACGCTAAATCATTTACTCTTCGAGTGAGGGCGATAGCCCGAATCGAGAAGTTTAATTAGTCATCCTGGCTTGTCCAGGATCGATTCTGGATGCGCTCACTTCGCTCGCTTACCAGAATGACGAAAGTTAGTTCTCGACTCACTTCGTTCGCTCGAATAATAAAGTCAAACTAGCTCAAAATCCAAAACACGTACATCTTAAGGACTCTTTTAATGATGAGCAGAATCATATTATCAGATTAACAGAAAAATATGGAAAAATAAAGAGAATAAAAATAGAACAAAAAGAGATTTTCTAGGTCAAAATTGAAAAAAAGGAGAAAAGGGAATAACATCGGAAATCAAATACAAGGAGTAACCTTGTTACAAGGTTACTCCTTGTAAAGAAGAACAATTTGCGGAATACTAAGAGGGTGCCCATCAAAAACACCATTAAAACCTATATAGAGAACGGGTATTACCACATCTACAATAGGGGTGTTGATAAAAGAGAAATTTTTCTTGCTGAACAAGACTGCATAGTATTTTTGTATTATCTTAAGCTGTACCTATCCTCTCCAGAAGTTCTAATGAAAGATCCATTTTTAACACCTCGGATGTTATTTAAGATTACAAATCTTAACTTAAGCAAAGAAGTTAATCTACTGTCTTTCACCCTCATGCCGAATCACTTCCACTTACACGTAAAGCAATATATACCAGACGGTATCGAAAAATTAACGAGACGAGTACTAACTGCCTACGCGCAGCATTTCAATAAAAAATACAAGAGGGTTGGAACACTGTTTGAAAGCACATATAAAGCTGTGCTTGTAGATACAGACGAGCAGAATCTATATCTATCTTCATATATTCATAGAAACCCTATGCGCTTAAGTAATCCTAAATTTGATTTTATTCAGTTTTCCAGTTATCCATATTACCTCAGCCACATGAATGCTAATTGGTTGAAAACAGAAGAAGTACTATCTTATTTCAGAACTTCTAGAAGTACAAGTAAAAATGATCTTTTATCATATCAAAATTTCGTTGAGAGTTTTAAAGAAAAACCGGAATCGATGTTGGGCGGTATTACTCTAGAGAACGAAGACGATTATTGACAAGGATACTCCTTGCATAAGGAGTATCCTTGATAGATTGTATGGTTTTATCTGAAATACGCTCTACAGTTCCAAGAGAAGGTTTGCAATGGAAAAATGCTCATCACGTCGTATTAATGTTGGCTCCAAATATATTGCACCCAATAAAACTCGCTGCGAACTTACGACATCCAATTCATGAGTTCGTATACACAAGTCACAAACAATATGCTGTTGATATGAGAGAAGGGGTAGAATATCACGTTGTTGAACACAATTTTCTTGGCAGACTCGTTACTCTGGATGTTGTTACTCCAGATAGTTTTCCACGGGGATTTGTTCCTCGTGTAAAACAGTTATTTGACAGAAGGTACTATTACGGTCATGGCAGATACTTCCCACAACCATTTATGTTAGTTAATAGAACATTTGTAACTGATGGATTTAACCAAGAGGAATACATAAGGGAAGTAATAGACAACCACGCATGAAGTGTGGGGTCGTCTGGTGGACGAAATTCGTACGTATTATATCAATGTTGAAAGCAAAGAGCGAGAGCTACTGAAAGCACTTATTTTGAGGACAGAATCTTCACCTTCCCAAGCAACTTTTGCTTGACCTTTTACGTCACTAGCGTTATCTGAGGAGATCATAAACAAACTTTGCACCTATTAGCAGGATTGCTATAAGTACTATTTTACGAAAACTATCTTGTGGTATTTTCTTCACGATCTGTTTTCCAGTAAAAGACCCTGCAAGGGCGATCACAAACAGGAATGGAATATACCAATAATACTGGCTGTTCAAAAATCCTTCAGCAAAGTAAACAGGAAGCCGTGTAAAGTCTACTGCTAAAGCTATTGCAGCTGCGGTAGCAATATACTTTTCTTTCGGTAACCCAAACGCGGTTAAGAATGCTCCCCTTAGCGCTCCGCCAGTTCCAATGAGGCCAGCAAGAAACCCGGATACTCCACCACCGAGAATTGTAGTAGGCAATGAGGGTTTTACTTTCAAGTCTTCTTTCCATAAGGAAACAGCGGAATAGAGAACCAAGAAGACCCCTAGAATACCCTTTAACGCATTTTGTGGTATGTATGCCACTAACAATGTCCAATAAGCGTCAATATAACGCTCGGAATGCCAAAAACCAGAAGCATGTGCCTGTCCAGTCCATGCTTGAAAAAGCTAACCCTCCCTATATTGCCAAAGATATGAAACAGTGCAACAAGTACCAGGGCTGTCTTGAAATCGAAGAAGAGTAGAGCAAGCGGCAGGAAAACAGTTGAAGAACCAAACCCGGCAATAGTCCCGATTATTTCAGCAAAAAACGCAGAGAGAAAGTATAAAACGTCCACAAAATTAGTATATCAAAATCGCGATGTTTCCTTGATTAGGTTTATTGCCTCACACGGAGCATTCCACCTATTGAAATATTTTGAGCTGTGATGCTTCCGTCTGAATTTTCAGTTCCAAATGCTGCCACTTTCTCACCCGTTTTCAAATCGGATTTAGAACCCTCAGATGCTTTATTGATGATGGTTTGGTCTGACAAAATAACTATTTTGCTACTTCCATTCTGCATTTTGACGGTGATGCTTTTATCGTCTTGGCTTATTATTTCACCATTAACAGGTCGTGCTCCTTGAAAATTACCTCTTCCTTGGAACTGCTGCCCATTTTGGCCGCCTCTAAATCCTGCAAAATTCGGACGCTGTCTTTGTTGATACTGCATACCGCCATAAAACGCAGCTACGGCTACAATAAGTGCCATAACTACTGTAATAAGAATACTATTCTTCTTCATTAAAATTATTCACCTCCCTTCACATATTTCTCAAAAAAGGCTATCGAACGATCCATGGCTATACCAAAACTGTTTGTTAAGTTATGATCATCACCTTCATAAGAGTAGAATTCAACGGTCTTACCTGCCTCTTGAAGCTGACTATTTAATTTTTCTGAAAAACTAAAAGGCACATGAGAATCATCTTTTGCGTGATGTAGTTGAATAGGTCCTGAAATATCGTTGAGATATGAATTAGCAGAGATTGAGTTCCAAAACTGGGGATTTTGTTCAGGCGTACCATACTGGTCAATAAGGTTTTGCCTCCATGAAGTTGCCCAATGCGGCGTGCTCCTTGGAATCAAGTCTCTCCTTCTCCAATTGTTGACTAAATCAGAGTAAGAACCAACTACTCCTGCCCAAATCACACCTGCTTTAATATCTTTAGAAATTACCATTGAGCGAAGAGTTATTCCTCCTCCCATCGAGTGTCCCCACATGCCTATCTTCTCATAATTTACAATTTGAGAAGATAGGCCCTGAGCTTGTCGAAGGGCTACCTCAGTTCCTTCTCTTTTCAAAGAAGCCAGAGCATTCAAAACATCAATCGTGTAGGCGTTAGAGCCATATCCTCCTTCTGCTTTTCCTTCGCTATTGCCATGCCCTCGGTAATCAGACTTGAAAACTATATAGCCATTACCAGCAAAAGCATCAACATAAGCAACATAACGTTCAGTTGTCCGATACTGGTCAGGAGGAATAAACCCATGATTAAAAATAATTACCGGCCAGCCGTTTTTGGGTTTTGTGTCTTGAGGAACAGTTAAAAGAGCATAGATTTTAAGACCATCAGATTTGTAAGAGGCAATATACTGATTGTAATTGCTTCCGGCAGGCAGGGTTTGCTCAATGGTAATATCGCTTCCTGGATAAGATTGTTGTCGCATATACTCTATTGAAAGAGGATGAAGGTTTTCTTCTAAACCGCCTTGATTTTCTCCTGGACCTGTTGGGGCTTGTTGGGTGTTTCTTAAAAACATAACCACCGCAAAGCCTGCGGTAATAACAAGAGTCAGTATTCCGATGATTTTAATTAGTTTCTTATTCATACCTTAATGCTTCAATTGGTTGTAAATTTGCGGCTTTTTGTGCCGGATACCAGCCGAAAAGAATTCCTATCCCTGCTGAAACTACAAAAGCCAAAAGTATTGAACTTGGCGATATGACAAAAGGTGAGTTAGTGAAGTTCGTAATTATAAACGAAGCAAAAATTCCAACGCCAATGCCGATAATTCCACCTGCAAAGGTGAGAATAATGGATTCTATTAAAAACTGGGTGATAATAACTTTCTTTTTTGCGCCAAGGGCTTTTCGCAAACCTATCTCTCTTGTTCTTTCAGTAACAGTAACCAACATGATATTCATAATTCCGATTCCTCCCACCAGAAGTGAGATAGCAGCTACTCCTGCTAAAAGGGTTGTGAAAGTACCGGTTACCTGATTAACAGTATTTAAGATGTCTTGTTGATTAAAGATGGAAAAGTTAGCTTGAGTGGGATCATCCAGTTTATGTCTTGCTAAAAGCAAGTATCCAACTTCATTTTGCGCATCAACCATTACATCGCCGGACTTTGCCTCAAGGGCAATTGAGGTAAGATGGTCGGCACCGAATAATTGTTTTTGGGCTGTCGTGAGCGGTACCCAAACAGTATCATCCTGGTTTTGGAAACCTGTTCCGCCTTTTGAGGTCGTAATTCCAATAATAGTAAAAGTCTGGCCACTTATTCTTACTGTCTGGCCTATTGGACTTGCTCCTTCGCCAAAAAGGTTTGTCACGACGGTTGGACCGAGTACTGCTACTTTTGCTATGCTGTTAACTTGTTGTTCACTGATGAAGTTACCTTGTGCCATAGTTACTTTTCTAATATCAGCATAAGTAGGTGTGGCTCCCATAACTTGCGTATTGGTGTTTGCTCTTCCGGTGGTTATTTGAGTTCTACTCGAATACTCCGGTGAAATTTTATTTATAGTTGTTATTTGAGGGGAGTTTTTAATAGCCTCTGCGTCCTCCATGGTTAACGTAGTTCCTCCACCTGCCGCACCTCTAACTCCACCTTGGTTTTGTCCTGCCGGTTGAACTGTTAAGAGATTAGATCCTAAAGATTGAATTCGGGATTCTACGGATTTCTGACTGGCCTGTCCTAGAGAAATTAAAGCAATCACACTCCCTATGCCAATCACAATACCTAAAGTAGCAAGACCTGTTCTTAGTTTATTGATCGTTAATGTTTGGACTGCCTCACTAATGATTTCCATGTACTCCATATTATTTTTTCACCTTTCTTTGCTTATGTCCATTACCATCATTTACAACCTTTCCGTCTTTAATATGAATAATTCTTTTGGCGTGTTCGGCAATATCTGATTCGTGAGTAATCATCACGATGGTGTGACCTTCATCATTTAATTTCTGGAAAATTGCCATAATTTCTTCAGCCTGTACGCTGGCTATATTTCCCGTTGGCTCATCTGCAAGTAAGATTGCAGGATTCATCGCCAAGCCCCGCGCAATTGCCACCCTTTGTTGCTGACCACCTGATAATTGATTTGAGGTATGTTCCATCCTGTCTTCAAGCCCTACCATTTTCAAGTATTTTTTAGCTTTCTCTAATCTCTCTTCTTTTGGTATGTCCGCATAGGTCATCGGCAACATGACGTTTTGCAGGGCAGTTATTCTAGGGAGTAAATTAAAAGACTGGAACACGAAGCCTATTTTTTTATTTCGAATTTCAGCTAATTCATCGTCGTTTAGCTTACTCACACTTTGTCCATCCAAGATATACTCACCATTCGTTGGTGTATCTAGTGCTCCGAGGATATGCATGAGAGTAGACTTTCCAGACCCGGACGGCCCCATAATAGCTACAAATTCACCCTTGTTTATCTCAAAGGAAACATCAGCAAGGGCCACTGTTTCGACTGCCCCAGTTCTATACACTTTGGAAAGATGTGTTGCTTGAATGATTGCATACATAGATTACCTTCTAATTCCGCCTCCACCTGCACCACCGAATCCGCCCCTTCCTCCGAATCCGCCAAATGGCGATATGGTTCCTTGCCCTCCTGATCCAGTACCAGATGGGGTCGTTGTCCCTGTAATAACTACATCTCCCTCGTTAATCCCTGAAGTAATTTCAGTCTGGGTATCATTTGATTCACCAATCTCTATAGGTAGCGAAGTTATCTGGTTATTTCTCATTACTCTAACAGTCGATTGTCCGTTTGAGGTTTGAACCGCTGCTGAGGGGATTAAGATGACGTTATCTTTAATACTTGTAATAATGGTGGCATTAACAGCCATATTGGGATAGATATTGTCTAATGCTAAATCAAAAGTTATAGTTGTCGGATACGTCGTTACCCCGGAACTGACAGAGCCATTTGTATTGACTGTTGAAACCTTGCCGGTAAATGTCTTATTTGGGAACGCGTCCAAGGTAAGTGTTACTTTTTGACCAGGCTTAACTTTTATTACATCGATCTCTGTTAGGTTTATGGTGGCTTGAAGACTGCTTTGTTCTACAATGATAGTTCCGACACTTTGGCTTGAGTTAGAACCTGTTGTAGTTGAAGAGGTTGTTTGGGTACTGCTAATGGGTAAGCCTGGTGTTAAAGTTAAACCAGATAGTTCTCCGGCCATAGGAGCAGTAATAGTTGAGGAAAGTTGAATATAGGAAAGCCACGAACTATTTAGAGAGGCTCGTGCCTGATTGATAACACCCTCTTGGTTTCTATAGTCTGCCTCAGCCTGTAACCATTCGGCATTTTCTATTATGTACTTTGGATCTGATTTATCAGCATCGCTCGGATTTGCTATTGCCCCTTTATCTGTCATAAATGCTTGATTTGCCTTAAACAACGCTGACTGAAGTGAATTTATCTTGGCTTGTGCGCTTTTGAGTGAATTCTGGACAGACAAATAACTTGCCCAAGCAGCAGCTTGTCTTTGCTGTGAATTTACATCAAGCGTAATTTCAGCGATCTTTTGTCCGGCGGTTACGGTATCTCCATCAGCAACATATACTTCTTTTACTATTCCGGTTGCTTGAGTGGTAATACTAACACTGCTTCCCTGAGAAATTGTTCCAGATGCAGAAACAGAAGTAATAAGAGTACCTTCCTCTGCCTGGGCGGTTTGGTATTGAGGCCGTTGGTTATTCGTACCTAAAATGCGCGGTATGGAAAACCACCCCAGGCCTAAAATAAGAGCTATAATAATTATTTTCGTGACTAATGAGGCCTTTAGAAACCAATCCTTAAAACTAATCAGCTTTCCAAAAAGCGCTTTCATTATAGCCATACAAACAAATTCTAAAGTGGGCAGCTTAAAAGCGGCTTAAAAATGCGATGTTTTGGAATGACCAACTGGAAGTTGAATTATAAACCTCGTTCCTTTGTTGGACTTGCTTTGAGCAGAGATCGAACCTTTATGCGATTCAACTATTTCTTTGGCGATTGACAGTCCAAGACCGTATCCTGATATTTTAGAGCGGGATTTATCAGCTCTGTAAAATCTATCAAAAATATGTGGCAAGTCTTCTTCATCAATACCTATCCCTGTATCCAATACTTCTATCTGAATATGGTGATCGGTCTTTTTCGATGAGAGTTTTATTCCTGAATGTTGAGGACTATATTTAATCGCATTATCCAAAAGGATTACAAACAGTTCAACAAGGCTCTGATTTTCTCCTTCAAGGATATAGTCATCAACGTCGTTATTTATGGTGATATGCTTTTGTTTTGCTAAGGGAATGACTTTTTTGAGTGCTGCCTCTATAATTTCAAGAAACGATACTTCTTCTGTCTTTAGGTGTCCATGTCTTTTTTGTTGCTGTGTCAGTTCAATTAAATTTTCAGCAAGTCCTTGTAAGCCAACAATTTCTTCAAAACCGCTTTTAATCAGCTGCTTCGCTTCTTTGATGCTCATTTTCTTCTCGTCTAACATTGCCACCTCAAATTCGCTGCGTAGTGCTGTTAGTGGAGTTTTAAGCTCATGAGACGCGTCAGTGATAAATCTGTTTTGTTCATCCATCATCTTTCTAATTGGTCTAAGCGTCCCTCCTGCAAGAAAATAGGCAAGCCCTCCGGTGATAATAAAAATACCTGCATTTACTCCAATAAGCATATACAAAATTCTTTGCTTAGTTTCTTCGATAAGTTCGGGATTTAGTGGAATACGCTCTTGAAGTCGGCGGGGAGTCTCAAACCTCGGACCAGAAAGGTGTGGATCTCCCTCAAGTCTTCTTTCAATAAAAAAACGCTGCGCCCGCTCAAACCGTTCTATTTCATGCGTAAGTGTCTTATAAATAACGGCGCTAAATAGGATACTAAGAACCATAATAATGGCAAGGTACCAAGCGGTTAATTTAAGACGTGCTGAATGAAAAGTATTCATAGTTTATGGCTCTTCTGATAGTCTATATCCACTAAATCCTTTGACCGTGTGTATCAAGTGTTTATCAGGAAAGGGTTCATCAACTTTGCTTCGCAAATGACGAATGTATACTTCTACAGAATTGGGGAGCACGTCAGCATCATAGTTCCAAACATGGTTGATTATTTGTTCTTTGGTAACAACTTGGTTCTTATGTCGCATGAGATATTCCAAAAGTGCATATTCTTTATTAGAAAGTCTAATTTGTTTGCCACCACGTTTCACTTCATAATTAGTGGTATCAAGGGTAAGATTTGCAACAGTTAAAACTGTACCAATAGAGTTTTGGGGGCGGCGAGTTAAGGCTCTTGTGCGGACTAAGAGTTCAGCAAAAGCGAATGGTTTTGTCAAATAGTCATCTGCTCCTGAATTAAAACCCAGTACTTTATCCTCTACCTGACTTTTTGAAGTAAGCATTAAGATAGGAGTATGAATGTTTTGCGCGCGTAACTTCTTACAAATTTCAATGCCATCCATTCCGGGAAGCATAATGTCAAGAATAATGACATCGTATTGCTCAGAAGAGGCCATGTCATAGCCTTCAACCCCATCATACACCACATCAACTGCATATGATTCATGAGCTAGTCCTTTTTTAATGGCATTGGCAATTTTATGCTCGTCTTCAATAACGAGTACTCGCATAGAGACATATTATAGCGTAAGAGCTTAAAAGTAGCTTAAAAAGCTATTGGAGGTCAAAGTGGGAAGTATTTTGTCTGTAAGTTCCTTATTTTCCGGCATTGGTGGAATTGTTGAAACGGAGAAAAGTTTTCTATCTTTGATAGTTGACAGGTATCTATTTCAGTCTTTGTCTTTTCTAAGGCTAACAGATGAAGAGTTTGATTTGCTTCAAGATATTCTCTCCGGATGTTTGGGGTGGAAGACTGCGAACTTAATTCACATCGGAAGTGGACTAGCTTTGCACATCAGTGTCCATCATAAAAATGGGGTCAGGAACGATAACAGAATTAAAAACCTAGAACTTTGGATCGGGTGCAGCCCACTGGCGCTAGCGTAGAAGATGTAGTAAAATGGGTAAAGGAAGTTTTGAGCCTATATGGTGATGTTAGCTCAACTGGTTAGAGCGTCAGGTTGTGGACCTGAAGGTTGCCGGTTCAAGTCCGGTACATCACCCACAAAATAAGCATTCTGACTCTTTCATTCTGTTAGTATTCCTCGATCTCGTCTTGCCCGCCCGCCATCGCTACACCTTCTATTACGCAGTCTGAATCCTACGTTACTCATGAAATCGCTCAGGCGTTAGCGGGCGGGCGAATAGCCAGGCAAAGACGATACCTGCGAGAAATCCCCCGATATGGGCAAAGTAGGCGACACCACCTTCCTGACCCATTGTCTGTCCCAATGCTCCAGAACCTGAAATAATTTGTAAAACAATCCAGTACCCAAGCATGACTGACGCGCTAATTCTCGCTGTCGTTAGGAAGAAGGGGAGAAGGATAAGCGTTTTTATCTGGTGGTGCGGGAACAGGATAAAATACGCGCCTAAAGCGCCTGCGACAGCTCCCGACGCGCCAAGCATGGGGAGAGTAGAGGCCGGAGCAAGCATATATTGTGATAAACCACCGACAATGCCGGATCCGAGGTAGAGAATCAGATAAACAAATGGCGGCATCTCTCCCTCAACATTATCACCAAAAACCCAGAGAAATATCATGTTTGACGCAATATGCAAAATGCTGCCGTGAAGAAACATTGAGGTTATAAACGGATAGAGCGTTGACCAGTCAGAAAAACTGATGTTCGCAGGAACAAGCGCATAAGTATAGATAAACCCTTCGGGGTCAGATGTCGTCAGTTGGAGAAAAAATACATAGACATTGATGAGGATCAATGCTATGTTAATAAAAGGAAACCGTCTTGGTTTGTGCTCGGCGTCTGAGATGGGAATCATAGGAGTATTATAACATTTGGGGCGCAAATTCTATAATTTCCTACAAATAAATGCTGATTCATGACCTAAATTTGAATGAAATTTAACAAAAAAGAAAAAAGTTATGCTCGTATAAGTATAATGATTTATGATATTAAATCCAACTTCGGTTAATAAATCAAATAAAGTTTTATGTGGCAATAAAGAAATATGGTGTTCTTTTTTGTCTGCATATGCGAATATATTTTTTCGAAGCCAATTAAAATTTGGCGTGTTTAGGTACAAAATTCCGCCTTTCTTTAAAACTTTCCTAATATTCTCCAAAGCGGTGCGCGGATTTTCTAGATGTTCTATAACGTCATTGCATATGACTATATCAAAAAAGCTATCTGGAAAAGGCAACTCATTTTCAGCGCTTGCAACTTTTAGAGTTGCGTTTGGAAGTCTTTTCTTCGCTTCTGCGATTGCGTGCTCAGAAATGTCTACACCAAACTTTTCAAAAGAATCGGGGAACTTTTGCAACATGAATCCGTATGCGCAACCAACATCTAAAGCTTTTCCTTGTTTAATCCCTTGTAAATATGGTCTCACCGGCCTGAAAAGATTTTTAAAATAGAATTTTTGAAACCGTCCATATCCCAATGAGTAGAAAAATGAATCTTTTCCGCTGAAATAATTTTCTGTATATACCTCTTTATAATCCATATGAAACAATTTTCTTCCCCCAAAGCATGCGAAACCGCCAATTCGTTTTTGCCCCAAAATTGAATACCAATTAGTCGTCGACCTGCCTCGCCGGCAGGCGGGGCGAAGCGAGGCTGGCTTCCAAAACTTGCGACTTCCTTTATAGTACCCCCGGAGGGAATCGAACCCCCAACCTTGTCGTTAGAACCGACTTGCTCTATCCGTTGAGCTACGGGGGCAAATTAGTTTATACAGTATTTTATCAATTTTGCCTCTTGGCCGCAAACTGCGCATTTGACCCATTCGACTCTCCCGATTAAATCGGAATCGCTCAGGTCTTCGACTCCGAGGTCGCTCAGACTCGAGGAGCTCGAAGAGGTCAATCCTGAACTCTTGTCCTGAGTCAATCGAAGGATGTCGAAGGATTGACAACGCCTAACAGATTCCATATAGTAGGACTTGGCATGCTTGTTAAGCTCTACCATTACTTGCTCAATAACCAGGTCATTTTTGCGCTCGTTATCATCGGGCTCTCATGGATCGTTTTTCAGCTTCGAGAGATTCTTGTTTCTATCTTTATCGCCTACATTCTGATGGCAGCTATTATGCCGCTTGTCTCTTTTTTGCAAAGACACAAATTTCCCAAGATTCTTGCGGTATCCATTCCTTATTTTTCTATCCTAACAGCTATTTTTATGCTTGTTGTCCCCTTGGTGCAACTATTTCTCCCGCAAGTTCAGTCATTTATAGCCGGGCTTCCTGTATTTCTGAATCAGTCAGCAAACCTTTTTGGCTTGTCAATTGACCCGAAAGATATACAATTATACCTCTCAGGAGAGCTTGCATCGCTTGGTCGAAATGCATTTACCGTAACGAGCAAAATCTTCGGAAGCGTTCTTGCGACTATCAGCGTATTCTTTATCAGCTTTTATTTCCTGATGTACCATGAGGCATTCAAGCGCTGGGTGGCAAGTCTTTTTCACAAGAATACGCGGGAAAAAGTAGTGGAGACGATGCAGCTTATTGATGAGAAATTAGGTGCATGGTTCCGAGGAGAAGTGACACTTATGTTCTCAATCGGCTTTATGACGTGGATTGCTTTATCGATCATCAATATGCCGTATGCGCTGCCACTTGCCGTTATTGCGGGTTTTCTTGAGATAGTCCCAACACTTGGCCCGACATTATCCGCAATACCTGCGGTCATCGTGGCGCTGACGATTTCTCCTACGCTGGCGCTGACAGTTGTTGTTATCTATATCATTATTCAGCAGCTTGAGAACTCGCTGCTAGTCCCAAAAGTTATGCAGCGGGCTGTTGGGCTTAATCCAGTTATGGTGATCATTGCGATTATGATAGGCGGAAATTTGATGGGTGTTATCGGGGCACTTTTAGCAATACCGTTCTTCACGTTTCTGTTGCTTTTATTCAACGGTATTAATGAGGTAGAGAAATAAACTCATTGCCTTTCCCCTACGATGAGCGTCCAGGGGAAGGGCTGGCGGACGGTTCGGATCCGTAACTTTCTTCCGACAAACTTTTGAAATCCCCACGTAGTCCAGTGCTGGATATGCTCAATATCATTTCCCAAGCGTCTCCAATTTTTCCCTCTGAGAAAATTTGCTGCCATAAAAAA
>CAZTFV010000018.1:0-15034 GCA_964613075.1 uncultured Gammaproteobacteria bacterium
ATTACACCACGCCTAGTTACTCAACGCCGCCGCCCTACACGACACCGCAATACTATACACCGTACACCGGTGGTGGTTATACAACTCCTGTTTACTTTACTCCGCCTACATACACCACACCGACGTACTATACTCCTCCACCCGGCTCAAACTATACGACGCCTAATTACTACACACCCCCACCACCATATTCGACACCGTCATACTACACGCCAGGCCAATATCCCACTCCTCCTGAATATACAACTCCTATTGCTTACTCCACGCCTTCTTATCAGACTCCTCCGCCCGGCAGTACTTATACTTCTCCAACCTATTATTCGCCAGTTAGTTATTCAACACCAACCTATTATACACCGACACCGTACTCTACCCCTCAATACTACACACCGTATGCATCTCCGTCATACTACACACCGCCTGAGGGATCAAATTACACGACACCTTCCTATTACACGCCGTATACAACGCCAAACTACAGTACACCCACCTACTATTCGCCGAGTTACTATACACCGGGTGGAACATACACCAGTCCCTACTATACGCCTGGGAGTGGATATGTGACACCAACCTCTACCTATGCAACACCGTCAACGTATTACTACCCGACACCCAGTGGAAGCTACACAACGCCAGCGTACTCATATCCGACTCCTGGCAGCAGCTATACGTCTCCTTCCTATTCCTATCCATCACCAAGCGGTAGTTATACAACGCCAGCCTATTATTACCCAACCCCGGGTAGCAGTTACACCACGCCTTCCTATTCATATCCCACTCCCAGTGGTAGTTACTCCTATCCGACTCCCAGTGATTCGTACACAACTCCTTCCTATGGTACCCCATCGTACGGTACTCCGTCGTATGGAACTCCTGAATATGCAACGCCAAGTTACGGTACGCCCTCCTATGGAACACCGGAGTATTCGACACCCTCATACGGTACCCCATCGTACGGTACTCCGTCTGAAGGCGGTCAGACGCAGGGTGCATCTACCGTCAAAAAAGGATTGTTCGAGCAACTGTGGGATTTTCTCACAGGAAAAAAATAAGAATAGCCTGTATCGTCAATCCTTCGTATCTTGTATAATGGAGTAATGGTTAGGGCGGTGCTGTGGTTGATTCTCCTTCTTTTCTTTCTCTCTAGACAGGTTTCTGCACACTCTCAGACTCAGGTTATTGAAATGACTCCGGATGGGTTTGAGCCGGCATCTGTGACTATTGATGAGAATGCAACGATCATCTTTGTAAACAACGACAGTCAACCTCACTGGCCAGCAAGCAATGTTCATCCCACCCATGAGCTGTATCCAGAGTTTGACCCCAGACGAGCAATCCAGCCTAGAGAATCATGGCCCTTTCAACCAAAGAAACTAGGCATATGGAAGTTTCATGATCATCTTCTTCCTCACCAAAGGGGCACCATAATTGTCAGAGAAGAAAGCGGGTCTAAGAAAAACGATAAAGACAGAAATGCAGTTGAACAGAAAAAAAAAGAGTTAAGACCAACTATTCTGGTTGTGGTAAAAAATACCATTTCCAAACTCTTTCAGAGAGTAAGAGGATTGTTCCTCCCAAAAAAACAGGTTGCACTGCCATCGCAAAAAGAGTTTGCACGTCTTTCACCTGAAAAGCAGATGGATGTGATAACAAGTATTGGTCAAGATAACCCCAAAAAAGCCTGGCAGTTTATCAAAGATACTTTTAAGGGTCAAGCAGGCTCTTCAGGCAATATCCACGATCTTGCGCACTTAGCGGGAAGTGTCCTCTACGCAAAAACTGGGTTTGGGGGCATCCAAGATTGCAGCAGCGAGTTTGCATTTGGTTGTTACCACGGATTTTTAGACAAGGCGTTCGCCAAAAATCTGGATCAATTATCTACCGCTGAGCGAGGCTGTTTAAAATTAGGGCCAAAAAATTCCGGTCCTGTAGCCAGCTGTATACACGGCATTGGGCATGGCGTGGCGTCTTTTTATTCCACAACAGATCTTGAGAGATCATTATCTACCTGTAGAAAGCTTTCATCCGGGGGCGAATACTGTTTTGATGGGGTATTTATGGAATTTGTCAGATCTGCCCCTGAGTCATTTTTCAAACGTGACGACCCACTCTATCCGTGCAATTACCTCGAAGGGAAGTTTGGATATGCCTACTCTTTCTCTTGCGGCAGAAATCAACCTTCTCTGTTAATGAGTAGATTTAAGATGGGATTTGATGAGGTACTAAGAGTCTGCGTTAACACAGACTCCGAACCATTTAAAAATGCCTGCATCGATGCCTTAGGCTTTTCTCTGGCTTCAACGGGAGATGTACAGCAAATCATTACAGGCTGTCAAAGAATCGGCATAGATCCATTTATAGCAAAATGCATTAAAGCAGCGGCCGGAGAGTTGGTTTTCCAAGAGGTGCCTGGCTGGTTTGAAAAATCAAAAGTTGTTTGTAGTGGTGCACCACAAACGCAAAGTGAGTGTACAGAACATATTGAAAGGTTGATAAAGGAGTATAACAAGCAGGTTAGTTTTAACTTTAAAAATTTAAAAAGTGGTGAGGATACAAATTCTTATATCAGAGAGCAATTAAAAGTTTGCTATGATAACGGAGGCCGCGATGGATGCTATAAACAGGCTGCAGATGTGTTGTATGCTCAGTTTGGTTTGGCGCAGACACTTAAAGTTTTTAAAAAAAATGAAGAATACCCTGAAGTTTATGCTCGCTGTCACGAGGTAACGCATTATTTATCCCGCTTGGAATATAAAAAGCAAAAGAGTATTGCCAAAGTTTACAGCCGGTGTGATTCCACCTGTCACGGAGGGTGCTACCATGGTACTCTTGAGGCTTATCTGAAAGAACAGGAAGCAAAAGCGGGGTTTGATATACGTTCGCAGTTTGCAAAGGTATGCGGGAAAGAAAGTAACTATCAAAAACCGCTTGAATTTTATGAGTGTCTCCACGGATTAGGACATGCGGGGATGTTTGTGACAGACATGGAGCTTAAACAGTCTTTAAAACTTTGCGATACACTCTCAGAACAGCAGTACAAGGAGAAATGTTATACAGGAGTATTTATGGAAAACTCTTCAAGCTCTACCTCTTTTGATCATAAAAGCATCTATATTAAGGCGGATGATCCATTTTACCCTTGCAATGTCATGGATGAAAAATACCTACAGATTTGTTGGCAGTATCAAAGTTCATATTTTTCTATTATCAATAACCAAGATTGGGCAAAGGTCGCTGATATGTGTCTTGCGATACCACAAAAGTATCAAGACCGCTGCTTTCGCACGATTGGCACAAACCAAGTTGGCTTCACTTCATCTTTAGAAACGATGAAAAAAGATTGTGATCTTATGCCATCAGACCATTTTAAGAATGTTTGTGTTGCAGGTGTCGTGTCTTCCCTCGCGTATCGTTTTGTAGGAGATGTACAGAAAATGGTTGCGTTTTGCTCCCAGGTGGACTTAGATTTCAAAGAGGGGTGTTTTAGGCAGATAGGCGCGTCAATCATTGATTGGACTACAGATTCTTCCATGAGGATACGGGAGTGTCAAAAGATTCCTGACCCAAAAGGAGCATCTTGGTGCGTAAGCGAAGCCAGGTTCCAGACGGTGCCTGGCGAAGCGCAGTAGATATGGTTTGCCACCTTGGTTTGCCACCTTCCAGGTGGTTTATTGGTTTGCCACCTTCCAGGTGGTTTAGCTTGGCACCTCCCCTTTTAAGATGGGCTGGCATTACTCAACACGCCTACCCTGAGCAGTTCGACAAGCTCACTGTGAATTAAGCCGAAGGGCCTGCCCTGAGTTTATCGAAGGGTTCAGAACCTATGAATGGACGAAACCATGCTGCGAGGGGATAAATGCCCAATTTCCTCTTGCAAATCGTCTAAAAATCGTCTATAATTCGTTTATAGACTTATGTTCCAGCCTCGATATATTATCACTGATCGTCTCTTAGCGAATATCAAAAGAATTAATAGCCTTGTTAATGAGCTGAATAATAAACGTTTTCCAAATATAGTGCTTTTGGAGTTGGAAAGAAGCGCCCGCGAGGTATCGACCTATGCCTCAACAAGTATTGAAGGTAACCCGCTTCCCTTAACTGAAGTCAAAAAAATTCTCAAATCCAAACCAGCTCATATACGAGATAGCGAAAAAGAAATACTGAATTATAATCAAGCGCTACAAGACTTAAACAAGCAGCTTGAGGAGGGAACGATAAAATTATCTCTCTATCTTATTCTAAAAATCCAAAGGCAAGTTATAGAAGGATTACTGCCCGAATTTGAGGTAGGAAGACTCAGAAAAAAACCGGTTGTAGTAAATGATCCAAGAACCGGACAACCAGTGTATCTTCCGCCTGAGGCATCCGATGTAAAGCCACTTATGAAAGATTTAGTTCAATTTACTACCGATAATAGAGAAAAAATCGATCCTCTTATTTTAGCCGGCATTTTCCACAAACAAATGGTCATTATCCATCCATTTATGGATGGAAACGGAAGAACAACCAGACTTGCGATAAAAGTGCTGTTAGCAGAAATGGGACTCAATACATTTAATCTCTTTAGTTTTGAAAACTACTATAACCAAAATGTCACAAAATACTTCCAAACAGTCGGAGAATTTGGCAATTATTATGATCTTGCAGACCTGCCTGCCGGCAGGCAGGGAAAGATAGATTTTACAAGCTGGCTAGAGTACTTTACAGAAGGGATCATTGATGAACTCTTGCGGGTGCAAAAACTGCTTCCGGAAGTTGCAACAAGCCCTGAAAGCGAATTACAGCCATACCATCTGAAGGTTCTGGAGTTTATAAGGGAAAAAGGATTCATTACAGATCGTGATTACGCCAAACTTTCTGACCGTGCAAAAGCAACAAGAGCACTAGATTTTCAAAAGCTTATTGAACATGAGCTCATAGAAAGACGCGGCAAAGGAAGAGCAACGTATTACATTTTGAAGGAAAAATAAAAACCAGGTTGTCTAGACCTGGCAAAGAAAGCATTATCAAGCGGCTGGCTGACCATTTGGGACTACGTTCGGACTGTTTTCCAACCTAATTACAGCTTCGCAGTAGTCCTAAGCTAACAACATTCTGCTAAAAATCAAATTGCCTTCTTACTTCGATTTTGCGTACTCGACCATCCCATGCCAGTCCACAACGACTACAGGCTCGCGTCCTTCAATCCAAGCATCGTGGCCTGAAGGCAACAACGAAACATCCCCAGGCTTACACTCAAACTCGACTCCATCATCCATACGTACCTTGAGGATACCTGAAATGTGGTACTGGAAGTGCGGCGCCTCGCACCTCTCAGTTTTGACAAGGGGTTGTACTGAAGTTGACCATCGCCAACCAGGCTCAAAGACTGCCCGACCAATAGTCACACCTCCGATTTTTATGAGTTCCAATCGTCCTTTAGGAAATTCCCGAATTTCATCGGGCTTCCCAAAACTCTTTAGATCGGCTTTTCCCATTATTTTTCACCTCCCATCATCGAATATAAATTAATATTTTTCGGCTTTATCAATAATATCAAACCATTTCTTTATTGCAAGTACATACAATTATGTTATATAGTCTATTAATGTATGCTAAAGAAGCAAGTAAGGATGCTTACTCGTCAGCTACGCGAGCTTGAACACGACGGGATAGTGGCCAGAAAGATTTACCGGCAAATCCCTCCTAAAGTTGAATATTCTCTCACGAAGCGTGGAGAAACTCTGAAACCTATTTTGGAGCTTGCCTGCGATTGGGGAATAAACAGAGCAAATGAACTGGATACACTCAGTCAGATTAAGGACAGGAAAGATGCTGTGCGATCGTGACCTGGAAGGTCGCGTAGCCTCAAAATACCGATGAGACTTTTTGGGTTTGGCTTTTGTTTTGCTTGAACTTCTGCATCAACAGAACCATTCAGTTTCGCCAACTGTTTGCCGAACAATGCCGCATATGCACCGCCAAGAATAAAGCTTGCGACAGCGGCGGAAATAACGGCGAGGTAATTGAAAGTTATTTCATTCATATTATTTAGTACTTTTTCTTTTCTTTGTAAATCAAATTTAACACTTCTAACTCGACTCCCCTTTCTTTTTTAGAAGATGTCGTGCTCTTGCAGCTAAGTGGTACACCGCTGGCTTTGTATTCCCTTCACGTGATTTTCTTGAATACATACTTTCTATATATCCCTTGTCTTTGAGACCCTAAGCCATGATTGAATGCGTTTGGGATTTTTATGATTGAATAATATTTGAAATTGATTGGTTGTGAGAAATCTGAATTTATAAAGGTAGAGAAGTATTTGTTTTTGTGAGTTAGTAAGAGGTGGAAGTATCATGCTGAAAATTTCAATTAATAGGCTTTTGTCTCGTATAAATAGTATTTCGTTCTTCCTGAGCTGTTGCGAGAAGGCTTGGCAGAACGCCATTGTTTTTGAGGTAACGAAAATACTGCACAAGTTCATGTACGTCAGGAGGTAAAATATGTAATACCTTCCTCAACTCAATCCCTGGTAGTTCTAAAAGCTCTTTTATTGTTCTTATTCCCCTGAGTCGTTCGTCTTCTGCTCGTGATCTCATTGCCTCTGAGAGGTGTCTATCAAGTGCATCATAGAGACTCTCTTCTACAGCAGGATCTAGAAACTTAAGCCCAGCTTGAGTAAGTAAATTTTGATGTTGTCGTAAAAAACCTGCAACCATGCTTGGTGTAACACCATCTGTCAATGTTTCTTGAAGAGAGGTCATTCGTTGAATGGATTCATCAGGAACTTGATCTTTTTTTCGCTGCGAAGATATTGGTAGAATTATCTTTTTCCCATCTGAAAGCTTGATTAATATATTTAGCCTCGCTAGTTTATCCTTGAACTCACTCTGTTCGTGTACAAGATTTATGGCATTGTAAATCTGTGCTTGATTCACATGAAGACGTTCTGCCAATCTCTTCATATTTTGTGGTGATGGGTTATCCATCCATGCGGAGTAGATTAGAATTGCCTGTTTATCAGTTAGGCTTGTTCCCGCTAACGAATCAATGTGCGTGACAATATCTTTATATTCTCCGGTCACTAATTCTGGGTACATGCCTGTTAGACGAGTAAGCTCTGGATTGAAGTCAGAGTCCATTTCCTTATCGTCTAGAGGATAGAAATCACCAGGAAATCTATAGAGAAGAGCATCTTTTACTGCTATTGGAGCATTGCGATACATGAGCCAGCGGATGAGTTCGTTTGATGTCAAATCATGCGGCAAATCTTCCATCGAAGGTAGCTCTAAAAATAACTCCCCTTTATCTCGTAACATTTGACCGAGAGTATAGTATTTTCCAAGATAATCTTTACCGTCTTGTTTTGTTTTCTTCGATAGATCAGAGTTTTTATCATTGAAGAATGCGATGAAATTCCCAAATGTTTGATCTTCTGAACAATGAGCTATATCAGATTGAAATTCTTCCCAGAATTCATCAGAACCCAATGAGGCAATCCACTCATCACTTGTTATTTCAGGGCGTATAAATCTCAACCTTTCCTGCATCATATCTTGGGCTTTTCTTATCAGTGGAGTTAATCCTTCTTCATGTGGAAGTGTAGGATTAAATTCATTTAAGAAATACACTCCATTTCCCAACGCCCTAGCCAGCGTAAGATACATCGTATGGTAATTTCCTTCTTCTCCTTTGGATATTTCTCTAGGACGATTTCTATTGAAGTGCATAAAGAAATGATAAGGTGTCGTATCGGGAGGTGTCATTTGCAGATCTTGTATTAATTGTTCCCAAAATCTGGTTGTATGTAGCTCTTGTACATAATCATCTCTAGTTCGATATTCTATCGTTTCTATCAGATTTCTTCGCATTACATCCTGCGCATTCGTTATTGCAGTGATAAGCTCCTGTGGAGCTTCGTAAACTGCAAATTCACGCAAGAACCGTGAAGGCTTCTCAATACCCATTCCACGCAACGCAATAATATGATTTAAGTATTTGCCTGTTTTAAAATCATCCTTGTCATACCAATTCGGGACATCTGGGTCAAAAAAACGATAGAATTTACTCTCAGATGCAATATCTTTAGGAACCCTAGCGATATCCTGTGTTAATCCATTCCAAAAATCAGTAGTAAATAATTCCATATAATAGGTTTCTTTCGGCCGACATGTTGGAGGGACGAGCTCCTCAGGCTTTGTATACGAAAAAACAATAGTTCGCGGTACATGCTCAGGAGGAGGAGTTTCTGGAAGACCGTAATAAACAGCTTTGCCGAATGTATGTCGTATGATATTATTCGTTTTGAGGAGATCTGGGAATACCGCTTCAACTCGTCCTCCAAAAGTTGCTACCAGGTCGGTTGGTCGTTGTGGACCATTTTGTTGAATATGCTCGAGTAGCGCTTGTTTGGTATCATCGAGTGGGATCCTTTGCCGGGCTTCTACATACGAATCAATTGCTCTCCCAGCGAGTTCTGGATGAGCCTCCATATAATCTTTCATTTGCGCTAAGGCTGCTAAAGCCTCTTTATCGCCAGAACAAGCTTTAAGTAGGGGAAGGATAACTGCGTCGACGAACTTACGCCCTTTATCAGTTATCACTGCATCTGATTGTTGTTCGCCTCCTCGCCATTTTTGCTGTTTGAGAAACCCTACTTCAGTAAGTTCAGAAAGAATCTTATAAATATCTATCTCATCATTTCTTCCAAGTGCTCTTGCTATGGTTAAAGGGTTTCCGACAGCATTCTCTCGGAAATATCCAACAGTATTTTGACGAAGGCGATTATTTTTAGACGTTACAGGAACATTTTCCTCTTCTCCAATTCGTTCATAAATTCCCCATCCTTTTACCTCTGTATTCACAGAATCGTATTCGATAAGACCCGTGCTGTTTAGTTCCTGCATATTCTGTTGGATCGAGGACTTGGGTAGGCTAGTTCGTCTAATGATATCTGCGACGAAAGTAGGGGAATGATAAGCTGTGAGTAAAATTGCGCAGCGATTGAGATAAACACACATCCCAGCCTCTGAAGCTGTATTTTTAAATCCCAAAAAGTCACTTATTGATACTCCTTCCTGAGATGCCCAGTCAAGAAGGATTGCTGCTGTGTCTTTTCCTAGCTCTTCACCAAGCGGATTCGTTTCATATGTTGACCTTCCACCCGACGTTCCTTTTTCAACGATTCCTGCTGGTAGCATTGATTTTTTAAAGTACTGGTTTAGTCTATTGTGATTAGGTATCCAAGTTCCAGGAGGAAGTTGGTCCTCCAATTTTGCGATGATTTCAAATGTCCGTGCGGGTACAGGAGACACTCCGTAGAGTAATACTGCGCATTTAGGGTCAGCGTTACCCAGTGCAAAGAGCATTCGATCAAATGTTTCAAGCCCTTGTTCTGTTACTTCTACATTTTGTTGAGGGATAACTTTTCTTAAGGGGCCAAGATTGGCAGGCTGCCATTCTGAGATTGTGCGAGTAGGTCTTTCAGATGATTTGAGTGTATTTCTTAATTCAGGACGCATACAATAGAAGAGATGATTGGAGCAGAGGCATTAATTGGTTTTAAACTCCTTGGTCTGGATGATATATTCTTCCTCTTATACTATATAAGAAAGAAAAGGAAGTATATTTTTCAAAACTAGCTTCAATTATAGCAAATTCCTGGAGGTACGCGTACCCCCTAAAATAATACGTATACTTTTACCGAGGTAAGCCACTTTTTGTCTCAGCCTTTTTCTTTGCACTACCATTCTGTTGTCTGATTACCACCTTCCATGTGGTTTAGCTTGGCACCTCCAACCTTTACCATCTCACTCCCGTTACATACTGCGCAGCATTAGGGCGTAGTCGTATTGCTCGCTTGATACTCTCATCTTTCCCAAAGAATGCTTCGTTGGCATCCATAAGTGAGAAACTCGTGTTTACCAATCTTCGATACCAAATTTGGATGTTTCTGAGCGCAGATACAGCTTTTCTCGTTTGTTCAAATGTTGCCCAGAAAGGAGCATGGTAGTTAACATCATCTAAAGGTATCGTTACATTAGTTGGTAAACCAAGTTCAACGAAATATCCGCCAGGTGTTATTGAGCGACGGGCATCATGCATGCTTTTTTCACTGCCAATGCAATCAAATACTATTTGGTATCCATTTCCGGTTGTGGTATCTTTGGGTGTATAGCCATACTCACTGATGACATTTGCTTGAAATTGGTATTTTGCAAGAACATCCACGCTTCCTTCTGGCACAACAATTTGTTTTAATATATCCATAACAGAAAAACCAATTGGTCCAAGACCGATAATAAGTACGCGAGGAGGGCGACCGTCGCCTTGTAGTTGATCTTTTACTGGTTCCACACCATTTATTGCACACGCATATGCGTCAGTTAATACTGCAAGCTGTGGGTTCATACCTTCAGGGAGTGGGATAAACTGATTTTTGTGGGCAATAAGCGCACTACTAAATCCTCCACCAAGATCCTTTCCATTCATTGTTGTTACTCCTGTGCCGAGTGCCAGCCCACGAACTGGACCCTCCTGGAATTTATCACATTCGTTTTGTCTTCCTTTAAGGCAGTGTGCGCAGTGTTGACTAGGATCATCAAATTTAAATTCACAGGAGATTATTGGGTAGAGCACACCAAGCCGCCCTTCTTCATTGAGCGCTACAATTTCATGCCCATGGGAAAACCTCTGAGGATCCGTCTTTGGTTTTCATCCCAGCCAAAAATCCGCTGTATGACGCGGACATGTTTAGCGAGATTTTCAGGCGGAACATTGGGGAGGTTTAATAGTGCGCTTTTTTCCATATCCAACTTGACAATTTTTCTGTCACTTCCACAGACACCTGTAATAAGCGGCCGAAAAAGCTCGCCATTTGCTCCTAAAATACGTGGATCGGGAATAGGTATTTCACTAACCTGCATGAAGGGATGCGAGTCTGCATAAGTTTTAAGAAGAGGTAAAACCCTTGGCCAATCAAGAATATTGCTTGGGAGTTGGGGTGTTTTAAATACAAGCGCTTTTTGCCGAGGCTCTGCTTCGCGAGATTCAGCAATAGGTGCAACATAACGACCATAGTGAAGACTCAATATTTCCATATGTTTTCGTCTGCAGTATATCAAAAAGCCCGACACAACACTTTTTCGGAAAGAAAAGAGTAGCAGTTTACAGTTCTAATTTAGTTGGAGTTACTTCCAAAGAGCGTCTCACTTTTGTATAAAAAGGCATAAATCCATCATAGAAACCTCGAAGAGTGTGTCGTCTATTTTCAGGTACTTCTATTTGAGCTGTAAAATCTGCAATATATCCTCCAAATTCAGGTACAATTGCGTCTACAATGTTCAGAAAAAAGCCTAATCCAGAATCAGCCTGAACTCCATCTCTTGTAGTTGCTCGCTCCAATACCCACGCTTCATTATTCCATCTAGGATCATTAAAAACTCTATCTGCAATTCCTTTATGTGTTTCTACATCATCTGGTGCAATTTCAACAACAATACCTCTCGCTTGTAACTCTCTTGTCATCACGGAATAAGATAATGCTGAAGATATACTATATGAATACCAGAACTCGCCTTGTTCTTTTGCGGTTTGTGCAAGATAGCCATATAAGGGAGGATGTTGTTCTCTTACCTTTGCCATTGTTAGTTTTGCAAATTCCAAAGTTTCATCATAGCTATCAGCTTCCTCCATTACAGCTTCTACTATTTCGGGGGTAATAATAAATTTTGGAGCTTCTGAACTCATATTAAAATTAAGGCAGTAACGCATTTTATCATACGAATTCAAAATGGAGTTTTATGGGATATAATACGCAGTATGACTTTAGAACATGACGATGAACAGAAAGCACTTGATGAGGCGTCAAGTATTCTTGAGGAAACCAGACTTCGTGACGTTGAAGTTCCTTTAGGGGTAGCATACTGGGTAGGTATGTCGCTGGTTACAACATTACCCAAAGATGAAGGTGATGATAGACAAGAAGTATCTTCCAAAATAGTTTCAAAATTGGAAAAGGTAATCCCTACAGAGTTGATTGAGGTGGGTAATGAAGACTACAAAGGCGACTTATCTGCAATGACAACAGTTCCTTTAAGTCAAAGAGATGTGGAATATATTGGTCAAGCTGTTTTATCTCTTCCTACTGGAAGAAGGATAATAGAAGCACTCCCTATTGACCCAAGTGATAGAGCTGAACTTGAAGGGTTTAGGAATAAGCAATTGAGAGCTTTTTTGGGCCTCTATCACGCATTTGCAAGAGTTGGTGGAAGGACAAATCCAAATACTAAAATTGCTGTTGAGCAAGAATTAAGCTAATACTTTCGAGCTTTATCAAGTTCCTATAATCCTTCTTATTCTCTTATAATTACCTTCTAAATATCCTTGATTAGGAACATATAGCCTTATTAAACCCGGTGTATGTACCATTGCTGGAAAACTGCCAGCTAATCTTCCAGCGTGCATTACAAGGGATTGCTGTGAAGCAACTTCACTTCCCATTGGATTGCAAGAAGTAATCATAAGGGCGGCGGTAGTTCCGTCCATTTCATCAACCCACTCCTGTATTGTTCTTGCTGGTTGGTCATTTTCGTAATAAACCCATTGCTCATCTTGGAAACCACCATGAGCTTCTAAAATAACTGCACCATTTAATCCTGTTCTATTTTGCCAAACTTCTAGCAATTCCCGAACCATAACCCTTTTAGTAAACATACGGACAAGATGGCCTTTGTGGATTTCGCCCCAGTTTTCATCAAAAGCGGATTGATGTAGGCTTAACATATCTTCCGCTGTTTGGATACGAAAAGCTCCATGTTCAATTTCTCTCATGAATTACCACCTTCCATGTGGTTTAGCTTGGCACTCGAACATTTTACCAAACAACTCAAGAGCAATTTTATATTCCAAATTTTATGTAGAACAGTTATGCAGTAGCGGTTAATGCCTCGTACATATTTCTCACTCCAGCTACAGCTTTTCTCGCACCGGTAAGTGCCAACGTTCCTTCAGTAAATTCCGCTCTTGCCATTTCATTAAGCCAGGAAGCCCCACTAGGATCTATATCAAGGATACCTCGAACGCTTCGAGTAGTAACTACTCTATCTCTAAACATACGTGCTAATTCGGAATCCATAATATGCTCGTCCTCTTGTGCGACACGCACTTCAGCTATTGCCTTCATTCGAACGTACCATTGCCTGACGAGACTAAATCCTTCTGTAAACGAAAAATTGCTGGGTAAAGAGAGGTCTGGAATATCATCACGCGTTAACTCATAAATTTCTGCAAGCTCGCCATTTGGGTCAGCCACTGCTCCATTTTGCCTATACCAGTCCCATACCTTACTACTATCTCTATTTAAAGCGCCTAAAATAAGTGAATAGGGAGAACTTTCTGTTCCACCTTCCTGTCTCATTTGCGCAACTCGTCTTTCAAGGGACATCGGCTGCATTTTATAATTTAAGAGCAGCAAAGTCAACTATAGGACTTTTTCAGCTGTAGGGGATATGTTCGAATCCAAGGTGGAACTTTTGCTGGTATTAGTTGATTCATGCTGAGCTTGTCGAAGTACTATGTGGGCACTTTTATTCTTTGAATTCTACTCGTATCGCGTGATAGGGAATAGTACCATCTATATTCTCAACTGCATGTAAACCTTCCGGCTCTAACCACTCTATAAATGGATTCTTTGCATTAATTTCTCTTCTTGGAAATTCCTTAGCTTTTCCATTAGCATCGTAATAGCGTATTCTAGCTGATGAATTAACAATCATTACGCTTGACCACCTGTGAGTATGCATAGGTTCTTTTACACCTGGAGGGATACTGACTTCTACAATCCTTACTCTATCATTTTCTAATTTAATATGATGAGAATCAGGTGCAGCAATAACTGCATCTAAGGTATCACTCCATGGCCATTCTTGTAAGTTGTTACTTCTCTCAGACTTTGTCATGAACTTATTCAATTATAGCAAAGTTAAGGTTGATAGTTCGAATCCAAATAACTGTTTGTAAGAAGAAACTGTAAAGCTATAATTTTTTTAACAATTCTAAATCACCTGCAATTAGTGCCTCCTTTCTTTCTTTTGTCCATTTTTTACCTGGAATTCACGATTCATCGCGGTTTTAATATCTAAGTATGTTTCTGAATAAGCTAATGATACTGGTTTTTTAGCTCTTAGGTATTTAGCGCCTTTTGAGGGGCTAGTATTATGTTCCTTCAATCTCTTGTCTAAGTTTGTCGTTATTCCACAGTAGAGAGAATTATCTGAACAACGGAGAATATAGAAGTGGTACATAGAAATGGGAATTTTACCTTTCGACTCACTTCGTTCGCTCAAGGCCTTCGATTCTATTAACGGCTATAGCCCTGAGTGAGTGCAATTTATTGCACGAATCGAAGGGCTGCCGAACCTGGATTCGAACCAAAATAAACGGATTCAGAGTCCGTTGTCCCTGCCTCATCGGCAGGTCGCCGATGAGGCGACTACCATTTATCAACCAGAGCTGCCGGACTACGATTCGAACGTAGATGAAAGGATTCAGAGTCCTCTATCCTACCATTAGATGATCCGGCAAAGTTACATTAATCTTCTTTTTAGATATGCTCTTCCAAAACCTGTTTTTAGTTGCTTTTCTCGTTTTATAGCTTTTTCCTTCGATAAACAAGCTTCGTAATAAACAAGCTTCATTGGTCCTCTTGCTCGAGTTGCTTCAACTATTCCCATATTATGTTTCTTTATCCTTGTTAATAGATTATCTGTCCATCCAGTATAAAAATTCCCATCCTTCTTGCTAATTAAAACATAAGTATAAAAAAACATATTTTCCTACCTGCCCACATTGCTACGCCCGCCAGAAGCTCTGCATCTGCTGCGGGCTGGCAAAGCGTTGCAGGCGGGCCATTAGACGATCCGGCAAAGTGATGTAATTTTACTAGAATCCGCCTAAAAATACCACTTTTTCACTCTTGTATTTTTATAAGGATGAGCTAGACTAGGCTTAAAGGGCTTTTGTCTTTTGGCGTCGGGGGGATCGCACTTTTTAC
>CAZTFV010000018.1:15134-18018 GCA_964613075.1 uncultured Gammaproteobacteria bacterium
AGACTAGGCTTAAAGGGCTTTTGTCTTTTGGCGTCGGGGGGATCGCACTTTTTACCATATCATGGCTCATGGGGAAGAACGGATTTTTCCCGAAATATCTTTCCTATCTTGGATACGTATCGGCGGTGCTGTTGGTTGTCCTATATTTGGCTTGGATTCATACTCCTTCGTCACGAGAGGCACGGATAAATTTCTTAAAGAACGAAACGTGTTATAATACTATCCTTATTCAAAAGGGAATTATTGTCGTTGTACAACTGCCCTGTAATTTATAGTAAAATACTTTTATGGGTTTGATAGAATCAAAAACTGGAAGGGCAGTCTCTGCGAATGGTAATTTAGGGATTGATTTTGCTGAGGTCAAGACAGCGGATATTCCTCAACTAGGTGATCCCCAAGAAGATTTCGCAGTTGCAACCTCTCCTGAAACGCGTGAGCTTTTAAGGATCAAAACGCCAGCAATTTATATAGCAGATAACCCCCCAAATAGACTTATAGAGAATACCATTGACTCGTTTGTTGAAACCGCAGAAAGGGAGTTTGGTGGCGAACAAGTACCGAGTCCAAACGACGCGAATATAATTATATTTTCTACAAATTACTGGGACAATGAATGGCGGATGCTTCCATATCATGAGTTGTATAAGAAAGGAACTCAAGGAATTGCTTTCACATCTGTAACTCAATCTCCTGACGGAGAAGATAGAGCAATTTTTGGTAGGCAATATCTTGGCAATGCTTTTTCCCCATATGGCGCTGTGCTAGTTGGTGAACCAGGAGATACTGTGCCACGAGAAGCTTACGGAGATTCCATGGAAATCGGACTTGCTGGCAAGGTAGATTTTGAGTCAAACGGTTTGACTCAGGGCAACAGAGACCTTGCGTATAGGTTGATTTATTTGGCTGGAGCAAGTCACGCAAAAAATCATGAGTATAAAGTAATGACAGACAAAGAATTTCAGGATTTTTGGGAAAAAGCAGGCGGCGATGAGGGAATGGCAACGGCATTAATAAGAGCTTGTGCAATGATGGATGTTGACAATTTGATGCCGTATGTTGGTCTTAACAGTCTAAGGCTAAAGTTAGGAATAAGAAAGAGAACAGGAGTTAAGCAGTTTCTCAGTAGAGGGGGTCTGAGCGAAGGTCAAGCACGTACACCGGAAGATAAGTATGGTGAATGGATTACAGCGTCTGGGGAGAACAAAGGAAAGCTTAAAAGAAAGCATATAGTTCTGGCTGGAGGTTTGAATCTCGCTTTAGATGGTGCTGTTGTTTTGTTGCCTATAGGAGGGGAAGAGGTAGAGCCTTCAGTCGAAACTCTTGACAATGAAATGTTTAAGCTCACTTGGGCTGGAATAGTCAGTGGTGAATTGACATCATCTGATTCCCAAGAGTTTATTGACTTTATAAAAGATGAAAGAAGGCTCGCAAAAGCATTGCAAGAAGCACCTCCAGATCCCTACACTGTTATACATATTCACAAGTGGCCAACAAATTGGGATAGCAATAAAATTCTTATGGTTGATATGAATCCGCGGTTGATTCCGAATCAAGCATTTCAGGTTTCATGCGGGACTTGGGGTCTTGCTTTACAAACAAGACAGGCTTTGGCTGAGGGACTGAAGGTAGATGAGGTTCGTAAAAAAGTGCTTGATGGGAAAGAAGAGGAGCTTCGGACTATTGGAGCGTATATGACAAATCATGGAGTAACGTTTCTGGTTCCTCGAAAGCCTATCCAAGCTGAGCAATTCTTGGTGAGTGAGATGAAGCACACGGATGGTGCTAGATTAGAATTTGCTCGTGAAATTCCCCGAAGATAAGGTATAATACCAGGCTAGAATGGAAATTATCCCCAGACTACTTCTTGTTCTGCTTTTTGTCTTCCTCAATGCATTTTTTGTTGCAGCTGAATTTGCGCTTGTTGCCGTACGAAGGACAAGAATTGACGAGCTTTCTAATAAGAAAAATAGAGCGGCAAAGCTCGTTCAGTCGGCTCTCTCGGACATAAATAGCTACTTATCCGCCGCGCAGCTTGGGATTACCGCCGCGAGCCTGGCTCTCGGATGGGTAGGTGAGCCCGCGGTTGCAGATATACTGGAGCCTTATTTTCATTTTCTTCCTGATAATCTTGCCTTCATCTCAAGGCATACCGTCTCAGTAATAATTGCATTCATTTTTATAACCGTTTTACATATCGTTTTAGGCGAATTCGTTCCAAAAAGCATGGCACTTGCAAAAGCAGAGACTATTTCTCTGTTCACGATCGCACCGCTTGTGCTCTTTACAAAAATTTTTCTTCCATTTATCTGGGCACTCAATAGCATCGGAAGCATTTTCTTGCGACTTTTCAGGATTCCAAAGCTCACCGGTCATGAGGTCGTGCATTCTGAGGAGGAGATAAAAATGATTTTAAATCAAAGCGGTCAGGAAGGGGCTATTGAGGAGGAGGAAGTAGAGATGGTATATAACGTCTTTAAGCTCGGGGATATGCCTATTAAGCAGGTTATGATTCCACGGACCGATATTGTCGCTTTCAACGTCAGCGTTTCACTAAGAGAGATTCTAAAAAAGGTGATGAGTAATCTGCACAGCCGTTTCCCGGTCTATGAGAATTCAATCGATAGCGTTATCGGCTTTGTCCATATAAAAGATATTTACAAGGCAGCGATGAAGACACACAAGGATGCTCGCCTGTCGGAAATGCATATTGTGAGGAAGATAATAAGTGTTCCTGAGAATAAGCGTGCGGATGAGGTGCTTCTCGACATGAGGAAAAAAAGAATTCATATCGCAGTTGTGAATGATGAGTTCGGTGGCACTGCAGGCCTTGTGACATTGGAGGATATTATTGAGAGTCTGGTCGGGGAAATACAAGATGAGTTTG
>CAZTFV010000019.1:0-17947 GCA_964613075.1 uncultured Gammaproteobacteria bacterium
TGTTACACATGAACACACAGAAGGAGCAATAATAAAAACACAGAACAAAAAAAAGGTAAAAACAATTGCCTACAGAAACCAGTTTTTATTTGTCTGGTTAAACGCAACTGATCCTAGTATCATCTTTCAGCATTTCCTTTGGTTACCGTATCACGTAGGTAAAGCGATGCTTACCGGAGATAGAGCGTTCCTCTTAGGTCTTGCTCAAGCTTTTATTCGCCTACCAAATGTTATACAATTTAGGGCAAATGTTTCGAAGCATTTCATAAAGAGCGATCGAGAAATTATTTCGTCTATTTCCTAAATGAAGTTATCTATTGTTATTCCCGTCTACAATGAAGAGAAGACAATTGAAAATCTTCTTAAGAAAGTTCAGGCTGTAAGTCTTGATCCGGTAGAAAAAGAGATTATCGTTGTCAACGACCATTCTACAGACAGTACTGCAGATAAGCTACAGAAATTAAAAAAAGACATCAAAAATTTACTGGTAATCGCTCATGCAAAAAACCAGGGAAAAGGAGCGGCAGTTCGCACGGGATTTAAGCACGCAACAGGAGATTATCTTGTCATTCAGGACGCGGATTTGGAGTATGATCCGCAGGATCTTGTAAGACTGTTTAAACCGATCCGGGATCAAAAAGCGCAAGTCGTGTACGGGACCCGCTTAAAACGCATGCCTCATTTAGGGAGGGAGGAACGGACGATTAGATTTTTTTTCCATTATTTCGGAAACAGATTTTTAAGTCTGGTGACCAGTATTCTCTATGGCCAATGGATCACAGATATGGAGACGTGCTATAAAATTTTTCCAAGAAAAGCACTAAGTAAATTTACACTCTCCGGCAACGGTTTTGATTTTGAACCTGAAATAACCGCTAAGCTACTAAAAAAGGGATACCGCATCCTGGAAATTCCTATTACAGTCAAGCCACGAGGATATAGTGAGGGGAAGAAACTTCATGCTATACGAGATGGAATAATTGCGTTGCGGACATTATTACGTAACAGACTTGTTGAATAACCCCTTTTTACTAATCCGGTATTTTATAATTGTTTTGATCATATTGTATGCTACGATAATGGATCGTTTCAACGAACCAGTAATCTTTGATGTACCAATTCGTACCCTGTAGCAGACAGGAATTTCTTTAATGGTTCCATTTGAAAGAGCTGTTAGAGCCACTAACTCAGACAAGAAATGTGATCCTCCTACTGTAAGAAAAGGCAATATCTTCTGGACTTGGGAACGACGTAAAACGCGGAATGTACATCCACAATCGGAAAGGGAGTTCGTACTGAATGCAAGTTGGATTACTTTTGCAACGAGAATATTTCCGAAACGAAGCAAAAAATGCATGTTTGCCCCTTTTTCTATAAATTTTTTATGGGTTCTTGTCCCTGTTACCATAGTATAAGTATTGATATGTTCTAAAAGACGCTTCACATCAGAAGCGCGAAATGTATGATCTGGCTCACAAAGTACTACATATTCTCCTCTTGCTTCTTTCAGCCCTCGTCTTATGGCAAATCCATATCCTTGCTTTTGTTCTTTAATCACTTTCGCTTTTTTTGAATGAGCAATTTGGTATGTTTTGTCCTGAGAATTGTTATCTATAACAATAATTTCATCGAATATTCCAAGTGAAGAAAAATCATCAATTGCCTCTCCTATATTTTCTTCCTCATTATACGCAGGGAGAATCAGACTAGTTTTTCCACTTTTAAACATTATTTGTATGATAACATAATCAAACTACCTCAACAAAAATGAGTTGCTGGCCCGGGTTGAGTATGTATGAACTTCTTATAAGCGTACCTTTGTTATAATCTAAAGACAAATATGAAGCCAAACAAATTCTCAATTACATACAAAGACGAAGAGATGTTAGCGCTTGTGAAAAAAACTGACCATAAGATCCTCGCTCTTTGGGCAATTGGTTGTGCCGAGCGTGTCATGCCCTATTTTGAGGAGAAATATCCGGAAGATAATCGGCCTCGAAAAGCTATTGAGGCGTTCCAAGAATGGATACGTACCAGGAAATTTAATATGGCAGTTATTCGCAAGGCTTCGCTTGACGCGCATAGCGCTGCTCGAGAAATAGGAGAGGGGATAGTTCCCGCCCGCTCTGCTGCACGTGCCGCAGGTCAAGCTGTGGCAACTGCACGTGTTCCCAGGCATGCCTATGGTCCTGCAATTTATGCCCAACAAGCTGTCTATCGAGCCACCAACTCCATTGATGCTGCTCTGAGTGAACGAAACTGGCAATACCAGCACTTGCTTAAGTTGAGAAAAACCACTTGAAGATAAAAAAGATGGTTGTAGCCCATCCATTTTTGCGAGCTGGCCATCCTGGATTATCTGGAAACTTTTATTCTGCTAACTTGTCCTTTTTAATCCTTCAGCAATTGCATTTTTAATTAACGTTCCGTAATCATCACGAGAAATGAGCATATTCTTTATGAGCAGCGAGTTTGTAGAATTGACGAGGAGCTTTTATCATGTAACTATTCGCTGCTCACAACTTAATGATCTTGCTTTAAACCAACAACAATTGCATCACCACCGTTATGAACAATAATTGGCGTACCGGGGAACGTCTCTATATCTTCTCTGCCATAAAAATTATGGAGCGTTGGTTTACCTGTTATTAAAGCCTGATTTATTATTTTTATTCCTATATAGGTCATTCGCTCAATTAGGGAAATATTCGAGGGTAAAAGGTCTTTTTTCGCTTGAGTATTAAACGCGGTAATTCCTCCATCTGGTCCATAGAAATTAGCATGTGCGCTCATTACCATTTGTTTAAATTCAGAAGGGGAAAAGTATTTGCTTACTCCAACGAAGATAATTCCACTTGTCTTCGCTGCCACTGGCAAATTTCCCTCTTCTGCAGTAGCATGTATTAATTGTATTTGAGATTGCTGTCCTGTTTGTGCATCTTGCACCACATAAACGACGTGTTCTACCTCATAGTGACGACTATGCTCTTCTCTGCCTATTACAGACAATCTGTCTCTCGTATTAGTTGCCACCTTTCCTTCGATCCTTTCTTGTAAAAACTCATAGTACGCACTACTTGGTTCTAGCAAAACAAGCTGCTTTGGGTAAGGCAATCCTGCCCATTCTACAAAACCGAGAACAGAGCCCGTGCCTGCGCCGCAGTCTGCAAGAGATGCGCTTTCCATTGCTGGGGCAAGTTCTGTTCGTACGGTTCTCTTTACTGGTTCAAATTTCCGAGGAGCTGAGACTAAATCAACAATAGCTGAACCTAATCCTTCTCTTCCAGCTGTTGGTACATTCAGCGCTACCCGCAAGCTTAACTCCATTCTCCGGGCAAAAACAAGATATGATAGTGGCTTATCGAATGATTCAGCTCTTCTTCGCCAATCTTGCGGACTATCTTTCATCCCAAATGAACCGCTCTGATCGGGGACAATGAAGGTGTCCTGGGTGCGTTCATATCTTCCCATAGTAAACGCTATTGTTTTTTAGTTTTAGAGGTCGCAGCAATTTCTTTTCCTGTTGCTCTCTCTACTAATTGAAATTCAACTGGCCTATCAAAACTCGATCCAATTCCCTTGCCAATCATAAGTATTGGATCATTTAAACAGCGAATCTGGTAGTTTTGCACCATTAATCTAGTAGTGGTTTCAAGTATTTCTGTTCCTAAATATTTTCCTAAACATGCTCTTGGACCATACGAAAACACATTGGCTGCTCCCCCTTGTGTTGTAAACATTGCATCAAGGCCATCTCGGTGAGGATTAAATTCATCAGGATTCTTAATTGCAGGATTAACTCCATAAGCAAAAATGCCAAAAACAACCAAAGAATCTTTCGGGATAGTAGTGTTTCCCATAGAAACGTCTTTTGTAGTCTTTCTCAATACATATGGCGCTGCAGGATACATTCTGCCTGTTTCTTGCATTATCCGCTTGATGAGAGATGGATCTTGCAACGCTGCGTCCTGAAGCTCTGGGTATTTTGCCATGACATAAAATATATTTTCCATGAACGATCGAAGAGTGCTGAGTCCACCTATGAGAGAGCCTGTTACATCAGCAATATCTCGTCTCCCTTCGGGCAAGTTTTCCAGTACATATTCTACTATACCGGAAGGCTCTCCTTGTACGATTTCATGTTTTAAACGGTGATAATTTCGCAAGGTAGGATAGGTAATAATTTTCCCGACTGATCTTGGAGCTGCACCAACGATGATTTCTCGTAGCGTTCTTCCGGTATAGGCTGTGTGAGCGTCCACAGCACCTGATAGCATTTCTGGGTCTACTTCATGACCAGTCACATGTTTTACCACTTGGTAAGAAGTGAGATATTTAATCCAGTTGCCCGGTAACCCATTGTCTGAGGCGAGACCCATAACACTTTCTAGAGCATCTCGAGCTACTTCTTCGCTTCGCTCATGATCCATTGCGCTTTGTGAAAACGGTTGAGCTGCAGGTTTTCTGTCCGCAAGCCACTCATCTTTTTCATATTTGAAAACAATATATTCTCCAACGTATGGTTTAAATGCTTGGTACGTAGGATGATCAGAAGATAATGAGGTGAAGTCTTCATGTCTGAGAAGATCTGCTGCAGCTCGTGGGTCCGTTATGAATGCGACTGACTGTGGAACTACTCTAAAAATTGAGTGCAAGGCGCCCAGATCAACGAGGATTCCAGAGGACTCTCCTGCTTGTTCTCTTACGAATCGGCGAGCGACCTCTAAACCTCTTAAGGGTTGCTGTATGCCGGTTTCCGCACTCTCACTACTCTGAGCTCGTTTATAAGCGAATGCCGCGCCTCTTATTCCTAATTGTTGTAACTCTTGCGCTGCCATTTATTGAGTATAAATTTACCACATTTTAAAGAGATAAACAAGTGGGGTCAAGCTTGAACATTACTAAACATGTGCTAAACTATTCCATTATGGTTACAGAGACAAGAGAAGGATATGGGTTTGAAGATACCTTACACAGAAGGGTCGGGGAGCTGGTATTGGGTAAAATGGCTCCTATTTCGATCGATGCCGTTGCAGCAGAGAAAAAATCACAGGGTGGGGATCTAAACCTGTACGTTCATATTCCTTTTTGCACTGAGATTTGCTCATTCTGTGCTTTTCATCGAAAGATAGGAGATAGTCAGCAACAGGAAGCATATACGACGGCTCTGGAAATACACATCGATGACATTTTAACTCCTTTTGGCAAAGATCAGAAAGTTTCCTCAATTTTCGTTGGTGGCGGAACTCCTGGTTTGCTTACCGTTGACCAAGCTGGCAGGATTTTTTCTAAAATAAGAGGAACAGTAGATGCAGAAAATGCACAGATTACCTATGAGCTTCATCCTGAGAATATTACGGAAGAATATATTAGAAGGTTACAAGAAATGGGTGTAGGAAGATTTTCAGTGGGTGTGCAAACGTTAGCAGATGATGAGAGAAAAACTCTCGGACGCGATTTGACGAGCGCAGAAGAAGACATAGCAAAATTACAACTCATGAATCAGCTTGGTGTATCATATAATCTTGATTTAATGTTTGGTACGCCTGCACAAACCCCACAAAGTTGGATAGATACGGTAAGCAGGATAAGTACGGATGTAGCTCCGCCAGAAATAACTGTATACCAATATGTGAATGCATATGGTTCTGCGACGAGAAAATGGATCGTTGAAGGAAGAGTTTCACGTCCCGATGTAAGGATGAGAAGAGGTATGTACTCCCGTGGCACTGAACGTCTAGTGGCTTCCGGATATAGACAGACTAGTACGTATTCTTTTTCCAGGGATCAATCAGTACCTGAGAGAGCATTGTTGAACTGGGGAAGTGATTTTTTGGGGCTAGGGCCAAGAACATATTCACGTGTAGGAAGAAACCTGTTTATCAATAATGCGAAAACGTCAGATTTTACAGGAGGTAAAAATATGGCTGACTTTTATGGTGTTCGAGTTCCCTCTCGAGTAATGACTGCATTTGATAAAACATTTGGATTGTTTGCGAGAGGAGATAAGAAAACTCCTGGGAAAACAGGGCTAATAGATATGGGAATTGTTAAATCAGAAGCAGTTGCTCAAGTATATGGTGTTTTATACTATATTATCAATCAACCGAATCTAGCTAGGAGAGCACAACAATAAAGTTATACTGCGTATTCTTTGACCAAATTCAAGCTGTTTTTTATTTCTTCAGTTCTTTCTTTTGCTGATATATTTTTTTGAAAACGACAAATTTCAAACGCAAGAAACTGATTAAATGAGCTTTTCCTTATTTCTTTTAACAGGTCCTTTATAGGGAGATTACCTTTTCCTAATGGGAGATGTTGAATACTCCCAAGACTATCACTCAGATGGATAAGTTTAATATGCTTGTTATATTTTCTAAAAAACGCAACAATATCATAGTTACAGTGGGCGATATGAGCAGTATCAAATGTGATTGGTAAATTGTTAGCGATACAGTACCGCGCAAAAGTTTCGGGATCATAGGTTACTTTTGGATAATATTGGAGCCCTCTTAACAAAGGATTGCTTTCAATACTGAGAGCAACATCATACTGTTTGGCAAGATAGGAAAATTGCTTAAGGTTCCCCCCATTTTTTTGAAGGTGATTGACAAATCCGCTTAGATGGAAATTGTATACTTTACAGTCGGGAAACAAAGAAATCATATGTATTAACCTGTTGAAGAAAAATGAAGGAGTATAAAAAAGCAAATGCATCGGAGCATGAATGCCGAGAATTGGTAGTCCATACTCTTTACTTAAAGTAAGCGGTATTTTAGGAGTTGAGAAAATATCAGGAATAGTAGCACAGTAATCTACCCCATCAAAGTTAAGCTCTTTTGCTACACGAAATAATTCAATAAGTTTAAAAGTTTGGTAAGTAAACTCAAGTGGTTTTATTCCATAGAGTCCAGAAAGTATAATTTTCATTATTTCTGTATTTGTTACCTATTTATATTTGAATTATACAAAATCCTTAGTTAACTAGTAAGTTACTTGTGTGAAAAATATGATTTTTGAGGCTAAATCAAAGCTAAAAAAACTTGGCTGAAGATCATAAACGCGATTTTGGGGATATTCACGAAGAATCTTATTACTTTGCTTAGTCAAATAATAGCCACCTCAACAAATTGCAAGCGTATGTATTATTGACTATAATAAACTAATAATAGGAGTTTATGGAGCAATATAAAATTCTTGTTACAGGGGTAGCGGGATTTATGGGAAGTCATCTCGCCACAACACTTGTTGGACAAGGATATAAACATGTTTTTGGAGTAGATGATCTTTCCGGGGGATATAAAGAAAATGTCCACCCCGGTTGCAGGTTTACACAGCTTGATTTAAGAGAAAGAGAGAATACTGCAAAATACATAGAATATGTTAAGCCGGATTTTATATTTCATTTAGCAGCAGATGCAACTGAGGGAAGAAGTCAGTTTACGCCAATTTCATGTACAGAGAGAAATTATCTCGCATATCTGAATCTTCTTGTCCCTGCAATTAAACATAAAGTTCGAAAAGTAATCCTGACAAGTTCTATGAGCGTGTATGGTTCTCAGAAACCACCTTTCTCAGAAGATATGCTACGTCTTCCCGATGATATCTATGGTATTTCAAAAGCAGCAATGGAACGAGCAACAGAAATATTAAGCGAAGTTCATGGGTTTAAATATGTTATTATTCGTCCACATAATGTATATGGCCCCGGTCAAAACTTGGCAGATCCTTATAGGAATGTAATTGCAATATTTATTAATTGTTTGTTAAATAATAAAAAGTTTTATATCTATGGCGATGGAGAACAAAAGCGCGCATTTTCTTACATAGATGACTTTACTCCATATCTGATAAAAGCGGCATTTTTGAGGGAAGCGACAGGCAAAATTTTTAATATTGGCCCAACTGAAGAATATACTATTAACGAACTTTCCCATCTTGTATTAAAACAATTTTTTCAAGAAAGAAACATCCCTTCAGCTCTTCAACCAGAATATCTTTCTTTAAGACCTCTTGAAGTAAAGGAAGCATGGTGTACTGTGGATAAAGCAAGAAAAATTTTGGAGTATAAAACTACTGTTAATCTTGAGGAAGGGATTAAAAAGATGATTGAGTGGGCAAAAAAGAAAGGGCCACAACATTTCAAATACATCGGAGATCTTGAAATTGTGAGTGAGCAAACACCAGTTACATGGGTAAAAAAATTAATTTAAATTTTCTTTTTGTTTTTGGGCTTTTTATAATCCTTGCACTCATTTTTTATTACCCAATCTTTTATGGAAAAGTTCCTTTGAATGGGAATCTCCTTGCAGCGTATTGGTCACCATGGAGATATGTATCTTGGGAAAATTATCCGACTGGTATTCCATTTAAGTTTGTTGCAGTTGATGAGATAAGAGAGTTTTTCCCACTTCTTGATTTTACTTTTGATAGTATTCACAGTGGTTTTATTCCTTTATGGAACCCTTATAATTTTTCAGGATATCCTCATCTAGCAAATTGGGCAAGCGCTGTATTTTATCCGCTCCACATTGTGATATTTATTTTTAATAAATATCAGACACTAATTTTTTTAAAGTTAAGCGCAATTGTCCTTTCTGGAATATTTACGTATTTGTATCTTCGAAGCATCCGTCTTGATAAAGAATCTTCACTCTTCGGGGGACTTGCATTTGCTTTTTCAGCACCAATGCTTATTTGGGGAGCAGAGATTTGGCAATCTGTCCACAGCTTCTTATGGCTTCCTTTAATGCTTTTCTCAATAGAGAAGCTATTCCAAACAAGAAAAATATTCTATTGTGTTCCTCTTGCTTGTGGAAGCGCTTTTTCTGTAATGGGGGGATACATTCAACCAACAATATACGTTTTCTTATTTACAGGTACTTATATTCTTTTTAAATGCTTGCATGAGAGAGCTAATATGAAGTTTTCAGGGATTGTAAGGACGTTACTATTGATTGTTGTTTCTTTAGTATTAGGCGCTGGATTATCAGCAATTCATACGTTTCCGGCAATTGAATTTTTTATCAATTCACCCCGGAAGAATATCGCACTAACAGAAGTAAACCTCAATTTCTTATTGCCTCTTTCGCACATTGTAACTTTTTTTGTTCCAGACTTTTTTGGACACGCTGCTACTGGTAATTGGTTTGCCAAACGTCCAGGTCAGTATTATGAAAGTATGATTTTTATTGGAGTAATACCTCTGGTTCTTTCTTCTTTTGCTTTCTTACTAAAACAGTATAGAAAATATGTATACTTTTTTGTTATATGGGTTATCATTGCTCTTTCTTTGATATTTGATCTTCCGACATCACGTCTTTTATATCATCTTTCAATTCCGTTTCTCTCCACGGCTATCCCAATACGGATTATTTTTCTTGTTGCTTTTTCACTCTCCGTTCTTGGTGCCTTTGGAATATTTTGGTGGAGAAGCAGTACAAAAAAAGACAGAAAACAAATTATTTCATGTCTTTTCCCAACACTATTTATATATGTTTTGATCGGTGGTTTTCTTCTGCTATCTTATTTGTATAAAGAAGAGCATGTAGATTTTCCAATTAATTGGTATATTACTGCGCTGAGAAATTTGGTAATTCCATTTGCAATTGCTTCTAGTACTGCTTTGATAGTTTTTATCGGCTGGTATTTCAAAAAACATCTCAGAAATGGTGCATATATTGTACTTCTTGCTCTTCTTATAGCACATGCTTTGTTGTTTGCAAAAAAATATTTTGTATATACGGATAAAGATTTTTTATATCCCAATCACCCGCTTCTTAGCTATATTGAAAAGAATCAGGGAAGCTATAGGTATTTCGGTTACTCTGATGCAGCGTTGGCGAACAACTTTTCTACTATTTATAATATCTATTCTCCGGAAGGGTATGACCCAGTAAATATAAGATGGTATAATGAGTTTCTTTCTGCTTCTTCGAATGGGAAATACACTGGGATTGCTTCAAGATCGGATGCGCTTATTCAAAACACCAATGATCATCCCTTTTCTGATACAAATAAATACCGTTTGAGAGTCCTCGATCTTTTAGGTGTTAAGTATATAGGTTACTACAACCAAAAGGATGAACCACAAGAGCTGAAAAAAAATGATAGATTCAAATTGCTTCAGAAGTTTGGAAAGTTTTCCCTTTTTGAGAATAAAAAAGCGTTTGAAAGAGCATTTTTTGTTCCTGAAGCGATTTTTATCCCTTCTAAAGAAGAAACAATAGAAACGGTCTATAATCCAAATTTTGACTTAAAAAAGAAAGTTATTCTTGATAAGAAAGAAGTAGTTAAAAAATTTAAAGATGATCCGAATGCGAAAGTAAAAATAGTAGAATATTCTCCAAATAAAGTTACTATGCAAACTTCATCAACGACGCCTCAATATCTTGTGCTTACAGATTCCTATTACCCAGGATGGAAGGCTTCAATAGATGAAAAACCTTCAGGTATTTATAGAGCAAATTATACATTTCGAACAGTGTTGGTTCCGCAAGGAAATCACACTGTTGTTTTTCAATATAGGCCTTTTAGTTTTATGCTGGGAGCTTTTGTAAGTGCAGCTAGTCTGATAATAATTTTGGGAATGGGCATGGTACTAAAATTACACTACAATTGAAGCTATGAGGCTGAAGTTAGATTCTGTACTTTTGTTTGCGTTTATAATTCCGTTTATTATGTCTGTAAGGCTTGGGCCTGGGCAGACACCGTTCTTATTGTTTGGTCTGGTCTTCCTCGGGATGCTTATGTATATTTGTCTGGACATACTAAAGCTGAAACAGCATACCTATTTTGTCTTGAAAAAAATTATATTGTGGTTTCTTATTCTTCTTGTTATCGGCAGTGCATTTTCTGCCTCGATTATCGTCAGGCACCAGACGGCCCCAATTTACAACGTTCATGATATTATCCTGCAACAAGAAGCGGCGATACGTTTTTTTCTGGACGGGAAAAACCCCTATGCGGTGACTTATTTTGGAACACCGCTTGAACAATGGCACTATTCAGATACAGAAGTGAATCCAGCGCTTTATCATTTTGTCATGGAACCGTTTTATCTGTTATTTGCGCTGCCGTTTTATTTTATTAGCAATTCCACGGTTGGATTTTTTGATGGACGAATTCCTCTCTTGTTCTTATTTTTCGCTCTTCTTGCTACGGCGCATATTTTAGTCAAGGATGAGAGTCGGAAGAGACTATTTCTTGTTCTTATAGCTTTCAATCCGGCGACACTTCCGTACATGCTTGAGGGTAGGTCGGATATTTTTATGTATGCATTTCTTTTTTTGGGATTTTTCTTTCTCTACAAGGAGCGCTTGGCGCTTTCCGGTATACCGGTTGCGCTTGCATTTGCCGTAAAGCAATCAGCCTGGCCGCTTATGCCTTTTTATGCCGCCTACCTGTACTTCAAAACCAGAGATCTAAGAAAAACAGCTATTGCACTAGTCCCTTTCGCTTTGGTATTTGCAAGTATTGTTTTACCCTTTTTTTTCTGGAACAAAGAGGCGTTTTTAGATAGTACGGTCCTTTACCTTTCAGGGAATACAGAGCACAGTTATCCCATATCCGGGTATGGATTGGGGAGTTTGCTTCATCAGATTGGCCTTATACAAGATCTAAAAGATAATTATCCTTTTATTATTTGGCAACTTGTTATTGGTGTACCATTGTTATTTATTTTGATTCGTTATCTGAAAAAAAGCCCAGCCATATCGACGCTGATTCTGGTGTATGGGATATTCCTCTTTGTGTTCTGGTATTTGTCCCGCTATTTTAACAACAGCCATTTATCTTATATATCGCTCGTGTTTATCACAGCATATCTCTTTCCAGGCGATGAAGAAAAAACAACAACAAAAGGGACATAATTTTTACCTGTTCGTTACCATAATAGTAACCGTCTGTATCTTTTTCCTTTGGCCATTATTCAGACAAGGGTTTTATGTTACGCATGACAGCGAGCCACAGTTAGCCCGTATGACAGCAGTATATAAGGCCGTGGTAGATGGTCATATTCCTGCACGCTGGGCAAAGGATCTTAATTATCGGTATGGCAACCCATCTCCAAATTTTTTCTTTCCACTTAACGGATATTTGAATACTCTTCTTCACCTGATAGGCTTTTCGTTTCAAGATAGTTACAAAATTCTTATGGCTGTAAGCCTTATCGCTTCTACGGTCTTTTTTTATCTTTGGATGACCGAACTTTTTGAAAGAAAAATAGCGTTACTGGCTTCTTTTTTTTACGGGCTGGCGCCTTACCATTTACTGGATATATACGTGAGGGGACAATTAGGGGAAATGCTCACGTTTATGTTTATTCCCTTATTGTTTTTTTCCATTGAGAGAAACAGCAAAACTCCATCTACAGTAAATAGTATCCTTGGAGGAATTTCGTACGCATTGTTGGTTTTGTCGCACAACGTTCTTGGTTTCATATTTTCCTTTGTTGCAGGGATATACATTATTATTCGTAATTGGAAAAAATGGAAGCGAATGGGGAACAGTCTTGGTATGATGTTTCTTGGTCTTTTACTAGCTGCGTTTTTCTGGATACCGGCACTATACGAAAGTCGTTATATCAATAGCGAATTGTTTGTCGGCGGTTTTTTTAGGGACCACTTCATAAATCCCTTTAGGTTGTTCTATGCGCCGTGGGGCTTTGGAAGCGATATAAACAAACTTGGAGGACTGGCTCCTTATATCGGAATTATTCAGGGGCTTCTTCTTTTCTCAAGTATTATCGTTTTCATTACTTCACAAAAAAAACGCTCAATTGTTTTTTGGTTTATTATTACTGTTTTTTCTATCTTTATGACGCTTCCACTCTCTTCGTTTATTTGGGAAAACGTTAATTTTATTGAGCAGTTTCAGTTCCCCTGGCGGTTTTTGGCAATAGTTTCGCTATCGGGTTCTGTATTGATTGGATATGTTTTTTCGTCACTTCGTGTCTATGCTTTATCTGTTATTCTGACAATTTTTATGATACTGCTGTCATTTCCACTGGTACGTATAAATTCGTTTACTGATAAACCGGATCAATTCTATCTTGACTACCCCGGTACGGGAGCCTACCATGGAGAATCGACGACCATTTGGACGGCGGGTGATGCTTCTGTATTTCCCAAAGCACCTATCGAGATTATAGAAGGAAAAGGGGCGGTAACTGACTACTCCAGAAAGACTCAGGAGCATCAGTTTGTCGTCCAGGCAAATTCACCGGTCAAAATTGTTGATAATACGACATATTTTCCCGGATGGCATGTAAATGTAGATGGTGTTGAAACACCGATTGAATTTCAGGACACAAATCATCGGGGACTCATAACTTTTAGTGTTTTACAAGGAAAGCATGCAGTATCTGTTATGTTTGAAGAAACAAAAATTCGCCTGCTCGCCGATGCCCTATCAGTTAGCGTTTTCGCAGCTATGATATTGCTTCTTATTTTCCGAAACAGGATAGACAGAATACTATCATGAAGAAAATGCTTCTCACAGGTATTTTTATTGCCGCTTTTTTGTTGCGCTTTTATCAATTAGGAGACTATCCGAAGGGTTTTCATCGAGATGAAGCGTTTTTTGGATATAATGCCTATTCTCTTTTTAAGACAGGAAGAGATATAAGCGGTAATTTTTTCCCTCTTCATCTTGCGTCGTACCTTTATAGCCCAGCCGGTTATTCGTATTTAGCTATTCCCGAAATAGCGATATTTGGCCTAAATGAGTTCTCTGTCCGATTTCCATCAGCGTTTTTTGGCGCACTCTCAACCCCACTTTTCTATATACTGCTAAAGCAATTTTTTATCCATTATCGATATAAAGAACAGCTATCTATAATAGCTTCAGTTCTTTTTGCTATTACGCCATGGCATATTACTCTTTCGCGAACGACAACGGAAAATACAGTTGTTCTGTTTTTTCTTCTCTTGGGATTAGTTTTTTTCTTTCATTGGCGGAACAAACAAACTTTACCATTTTTACTAGTAAGTTCTCTTTCGTTTTTTGTGACGGTTTTTTTATATCAGGCTCCACGGGCTTTTCTCCCGTTTTTTCTCCCTTTTCTTTTTCTATCTCTCGCATATAAACAGGCGCGTAAGCAGATAAAAGTATTACTGATATTATTTATCCTTATTGTTTTGCCCATTTTATATGTTATAAGCTCTTCTCATTTATCATTGCGAATTGCATCACTTGGTCTTACAAGCTCACCTGAGGCGTCACTCGTATTAACAGAAGCCATCCACCGTGACGGTGAGGAGGGAATACCGTCTCATATTGTACGAGTGTTCCATAACAAACCACTTATTTTTTCAGATATATTCTTCACAAACTACTTCTCCCATTTCAGCTATTCATTTCTTTTTACTGACTCAGGGTACCCTGACAGATATCGGGTTCCCGGGATTGGTTTACTCCTCTTAGTAACACTTCCGTTTCTGCTCTATGGTTTTTTTGAACTTTTAAAATCAAATAGACAGGAAGGATTATTCCTTTTGGGTTGGATCATTTTGACCCCGATCGGATCTGCGTTGACATTTGATGATGTCCCGAACCTTCAGCGGACACTTTTCATGCTCCCTCCGTTATTAACCGGAATTTCGTTTGGGATCGTGTCATTTTTTCATATAGTGCAGAAAAACAAAACACTCTCCACAATATTATTATTCGTTGTTGTCTTTTTTACTTCATTTTTCTTTGCCCGCTATCTTCACCAATACTATGTACACGGGAATGCATACCGACCATGGTATCGGCAAGACGGATATAGGGAGCTAGTTGCAAAGGTGAATAAGTATCTACCAGGTTATAAAAAAGCCATAATTACCGATAGGGAGTCAGCGCCAGCAATATTTTTCCTTTTTTATAGCGCGTATGACCCCGCGCTATTTCAAAAGGAAACCAGGAATACGTCGATGCGAGATTTTGATAGAATTAATTTTGGAGAGTATGAATTTTCTCAGGAAGAATGTCCATTCCCAACGCCGAAAACGCCACCTGCTAAGAAGAAAGTAATAGTAGAAAAGGACGTGTTATATGTCAATAGCGGTCTGTGCGATAAGGCAGAAAAGGCCGAATACCTTGATATGATAAAACGAGAAGACAATTCTACTGTATTTGAGATTCTTCAAAAGAAGTAAAACAATACAAGTATGGGCAAGAAGCGGTTATTTATTGTCCTTGGCTTAATTCTTTTGCTCGCAGGATTTTTACGCTTTTATAACCTTGGCGGCAATCCTCCGTCACTCACGTGGGATGAGGTAGCCTGGGGATACAATGCATATTCTCTTGGAATTGACGGGAGAGACGAATTTGGAAAATTTTTGCCTGTGACCTATCTTGAGTCATTTGGAGATTTTAAGCCGCCTCTCTATGCGTATCTGACGGTGATTCCGGTCAAAATTTTTGGCCTTACGGAATTTGCGGTGCGATTTGCTTCTGCATTTTTTGGCGTACTGACGGTACTTATTACATTCTTTTTGACAAAGAGAATATTCCATAGATCCCCCCACGCAATATCTGTTGCACTCGTTTCGGCATTTGTAATGAGTATTTCTCCATGGCATATAAATCTATCCAGGGCGGCGTTTGAAGCAAATATCGCGACTTTTTTTCTTGTCGTGGGAGTCTGGTTGTTCTTAGGCGGGGTGCAGGAGAGAAGATGGTATCTTGTTGGTTCTGCAATAGCCTTTGCTCTGTCTTTCTATACGTTTAATACGGCTCGTATCGTTGCGCCATTGCTGGTTCTTGTCCTTTTTGTTGGTTTCTTCAAAATCCTAGTAAAACAGAAAAAGGAATCTATACTTTCGGCAACTGTCGGCGTTCTTCTCTTGCTGCCGCTTCTTCCTTTTCTTTTCTCTCCCCAAGCGAGCCTTCGATTTAAAGAAGTGAATATTTTCTCAGACATTGGTACGGTTGAAAGGGCGAATACGCAGATAGCAAATGATAACAATGCTTTCTGGTCAAAGATCCTGCATAACAGAAGATTTGCTTTTGCACGAGAGTACCTACGACATTACTTTGACAACCTTAGTCCGCAATTTTTGTTCATAAAAGGCGATGGTAACCCAAAGTTTTCAACGCGCGATGTCGGACAACTGTATATATGGGATCTACCATTCTTGATTGTGGGATTGCTGTTGCTTTTTCGGAAAAGAGAAGGAAGTTGGTGGATTATTCCCATATGGCTTCTTATCGGTATTGCTCCTGCCGCTATGGCGAGGGAAACGCCGCACGCACTTCGGATAGAAGCAACACTCCCAACGTTTCAGATACTTATAGCCTATGGATTTGTCTACATATTGCTTTCTGATGAGATAATTCGATCTAATAAACTTCGACAGTATCTCGTGAGCGGAGCACTGTTATTGCTCTTTTTCAACGTTTTATATTATTTTCATGGGTACCATACGCATTACCCAAGATTGTATTCTGGTGAATGGCAATATGGATACAAGGATTCTATTGAGTATGTAATGTCGGTACAAGATGAGTATGATGATATTTTTATAACAGACGCGCTCGGAAGACCTTATGCGTACTACGCCTTCTACACACAAGAGGACCCAAACAAGTTCCGGACATCAGCCCAGGTAAAACGCGATGTTTTTGGTTTTGTTTCGGTTGAAGGTTTTTCTAAATATCGTTTTGCAAAAGATGTCCATACTATAAAAGCTGATTCAAAAAATATATTGTATATTAATATTTCAGGTAAGGTACCGGATAACGCAACTATCCTAAAAACGTTCACTCTCAAAGATGGCAAGCCTGTTCTTGTTGCGTACACGCTCTAGCAATTTATGAAAAAAAAGCATACATATCTTCTTCTTGGAATTCTTTTCTTGGCATCTATCCTTCGGCTTTTTTCCCTGGGCAGTGTCCCTCCGTCGCCTGACTGGGATGAGGCATCGCTTGGGTATAATACCTATTCAATTTTGAAAACAGGAAAGGATGAATATGGGAAATTTTTGCCTGTGGTCCTTCGCTCGTTTGATGATTACAAGCCCGCATTATATGTCTACTTTACTATCCCGTCAATTATTCTTTTTGGTGTAAATACACTTGCAGTTCGGTTGCCATCAGCTCTCTTTGGTATTCTCACGGTTTATTTCACGTATCTTTTTGTCAAAGAGCTGTTTGGAAAAGAAATAGCGATACGAGGAAAAAGTTTTCCGACAGAATATCTTGCCCTTCTTTCCGCATTTGTCTTGGCGATTTCCCCTTGGCATGTACAATTTTCCAGGATTGCGTTTGAATCAAATGTTGGAATGGGCTTAAATCTCCTTGCGGCATATCTATTCCTCAGAGGCCTAAAGTCTCCCCGGTTTCTTTCCGTTAGTGCGTTTGTCATGGGAATGAATATATACATGTACCAAAGTGAGAAAGTATTTACACCTCTTATTCTCCTGGTTCTGGTTGCTGTTTTTATAAAACCATTACTGAAAATACAGAGGAAGTTTATTTTTCTTTCGTGTCTTATCGGTCTTCTAACTATTTTGCCAATGGGATATTACCTTTTGACCAACGGTGAGTCACTCGCCAGGGCAAGAGGAGTCAGCGTTTTTGCCGATCAGACTGCTTTTCTTAAGGAAAATGCAGAGAAAATTATTGTGGATAAGCAATCAGGCGATATCCTGGGGTTGGTCCTTGATAATAGACGGGTAGAGTACGTAAAAGCAGTTCTGGCAAATTACATTGCACATCTTGATCTGAATTGGTTGTTTATTAGTGGTGATATCGCTCGTCACCACGCTCCTGATATGGGACTTCTTTATCTTGTCGAGTTGCCATTTTTACTTGTCGGCATCTACGTTTTACTGTTTGCAAAAATTGATAAAAGAATAAAACTGCTGCTTTTCTTATGGTTATTTATCACCCCAATTCCGGCATCAATAACAAGCGGCGTACCGCACGCAGTAAGGGCGTTAAATTTTCTGCCAATCCTACA
>CAZTFV010000020.1:0-17923 GCA_964613075.1 uncultured Gammaproteobacteria bacterium
CTTTCTCTTGAGAAGTGGGTTGCGCTACATAACAGCTTTTCAGACAAGAGACGAATCGTCTGAATAAATTTCTCTATAGAGTACAAGCTGTACACAGACAAAATCAAACACGATAAACAGTGTATATCACACCCGGTGTGATATAGATAGGCACGTAAGGATTTAGAGTTTCGCTGGGTTGACGCGGATTATTTTGTCATCGCCCTTATTTGGGTTTCCCCTACTGTCAAGGTTGCTCGTGGTTATATAGAGCATGCCATCTGGCCCAAGTACTACCTCACGAAGTCGCCCATACTCTTGTGCGAAGTGTTCTTTTACTTCAACTATTTCATTATTTTGAACCACCGCTTCGTAGATTGTTTGTCCACGAAGTCCGGCAAAAAATAGTGAGTTTCCTACAAATGCTGCACCTGAGGGCGCCCAGGTTGTATCGGGGCCTGAGTTTGCAACAGGCGTCACCATACCAGCCCGTGTTTCATTGCCTTCAATAACCGGCCAACCATAATTCTTCCCGACTTCAACCAAATTTATCTCATCTTGTGCCGAACTGCCGTGCTCCGTTGCCCAAAGTGCTCCACTTGCGTCCCACGCAAGCCCTTGGACATTGCGGTGTCCGTAGGAATATACAGAATTGCCAAAAGGATTTCCCGGCGCAGGTTTCCCCTCGTCAGTTACCCGAAGAATTTTTCCACCAAGCGTGCGGGTGCTCTGCGCTTGAGACGGATTCTCTGCATCACCTGTGCCTATATACAGCAGTCCGTCCGGACCGAATTTTATTCTACCGCCATTATGATTGGAAGCACCGGGTATCTTATCGAGAATAACTTCTTCATCAGTCAACCTGCCGTTTTTGTACTTCATTCTAACGACTCTGTTTAGCGTATTACTTCCCGCACTGCTGTATGTATAATAGAGATAGATGTACCTGTTTGCAGAAAAATTTGGATGAGCGGCTATCCCCAGCAATCCTCCTTCGCCAATTTCTTTGACTGCTTCAATCTCAGCAACAGGGTTAGGAGTAAGGTTTCCGCTGTTGTCAACGAACAAAACCTTGCCTTCTCGCTCTGTTATGAGCATGCTTCCATCGGGAAGAAACGTTATCGCCCATGGTGTATCAAGATTTTGCGCAATAACTGTTGTTTCCGGAGATGGAACAGGCTGCGAAAGAGAAATAGGTTTTTCCTTCTGTTGATTTATATTCCAGAGTCCAAAAGCGAGTAAAAGAATAAGACCGATAATCCCCAACCACCTCATAAATACACAACGCTATATTTCAAAAGCAACGTTCCCTGCTCATTCAACTTTTCGCAACTTTGTAGCCTCAAGTCCAAGTAATATTCTCCTTCCGCAATAAGCGGTTTTCCCTCACCGAACAGCCTCGGTTCAATCGTCAGGTACAGTTCGTCAACGAGGGAGTCTTTCAGGAAGAGCGCATTTGTTTTCCCGCCACCAACCAAAAGCATCGTGCTGTACCCTTGCTTTTCTAATCGCTCAACGAGGGTTTCTGGCGACTCACTGCTAAATTCTATCCTTCCAGGGAGCGCCTCATTGGCGTATTTTTCAGGATTTCGCGTGAGGACAACCCGAAGCCTTTCTTTCGCTGGCTTTACCATGTCCTGAGCTTGTCGAAGGATCTTATCTCTTGCCGCTTCAAACGTACTACTCCCCATGACAACGAGGTTGTGCTGATTTAAAAGGGAAAAAAAGAAATCTGCGTCTTCTTTTGAAGTCCAGGAGTAGATGTCTGGGTCATCGCCGCGGGTTATTTTCCCATTCACCGTCGCGACCATAACCATGATCACCTTCATATCACTTATCTTTCTTGAGCCAATTAACGCCGAGGTACACAAATGGAGTTTCAATAACTGACATAAAACACTTAACCAACCAGTACGGAATTATAAGCCCAACTAAAAAGCTGAAATTGTCGCCAAACGGTCGTTCCAAAGCATAGAATGCCAAAGTCATAAAGACAACCGTGTCAACAAACTGAGAAGTAAAATTTGAGGCGTTGACCCGAAGCCAGAGTGATTTTTTCCCCAACCTTTCCCGAATTTTGGAGAAAACATATACGTCTAAGAACTCAGCCAAGGCAAAAGCTGTTAAGCTTGCTGCGGCAAACCGAGCAGATAAGCCAAAGATCGCATCATATGCCGCCTCTTTTGTTTGAAAACGCGTCGACGGCGGTAAGCTCGTAAACAAAATTGAGCTTAAGAGTACAAGGAATACCACGACAAGCGCGGAGCGAATAAGACTTCTTGTTCGCTCTTTGCCGTATACCTCAGTAATGATGTCGTTAATGGAGTAAATAAGTGGAATGAAAAAGATAGCAACGCTTTGACTTAGGGGAAAACCTAAGATGTTCGCAACAGGAAAAGATTTGCTTCCCATGAGTTCTGCTGCGACGACGCAGAATATGTAGATTGATATAAGAAAATCGAGCTTGTTTATCCTGAGCAACTGCGAAGGATTGATCTTAAACACAGCTAGAATTGTAACACATAAAGATGAGATTGCAACAGACTTGGAGCTTACCCGTTCTCCCGTTTCACGTTCCCCTCTTCTTCAGTAATGAGATAGTGAATAATCCCGAGTAAGAAAATATTTGCGAACAGGCCGGACAATGCGTAAAACTGCAACTGATAAAAAGCAAAAAACTGCGTAAAGAATATTTGCAGTAAAATCGAGAGTCGAAAGAGCCGAAAAGCCGCCAGTCGGTTATGCCGCAATCGGTACGCTCCTATAATCACGAAGAAAGCCGCAACAGACGAGGAAATAATCTGCACAATGTATGCAACGGATAAATCCGAAACGAAATTGCCAAGCAGAGTCTTGTCAAAAAGGAGCGCATAGAGAAGAAGAAGCGCCTGGCCCAGCGTCAAAAGCGCATTGATGCCGAAAATAAGAAGCACCGTCTTTAAAAACAATCTGTGTCCGATAACATCCAGGTAATACCCATGAAGTAGGCGACGGGCACGAGTAAAGATGTTGCCTGGCGGTGTGGGTGTCAACTCTACACGACTTAATAAGTTTTTTAAATCCAAAGCCAGAGGATTATCAGGATCACATTTTTTTAAGTACTCCTTTGCCACATGCATCTCATGCCTATCCATATCGTTTTCAACCGCATCCTTAATAAGCTCAAGTGCATTGACCAAATATTCTTTATCGGCATGAGGCCGGTATCTGTCAATGTGGCGGATAAATAAATACAGAACAATAAAGATAAAATAAAGTAAAGCGATGGTTGGCTGAAAAAAGTAGTTATTATCGCTGGTAACAAATTTTCCCAGCTCATCGATGAAGGTGCCAAACCCAATCCCCCCTATCACCGCAGCAAAAGAACGAATACTACGACCCAAATAGACAAGCATAAGGATGATTGCGAAAAGCATCAAAAATCCGCCCCAGAGCATATGAGCAATATGCAGCCCATTTCCCCCAAGCTGTGGGTAGCCGGTCAGAAATAAGTAAAATCTGATGAAAAAAAGCGTACTAACGGCGGCAATCAAAAAATTATCAAGGAGAAGATCCGCGTCAATATTTCTGATAAGAGAGCGCCTTAAGGCAGAAAAAATAGACATACCTATTACACGAAAGCCGCGCCCGGAAATCCGCGCACGGCTTTCAGATAATAAAAAGCAACATTATTTCGCTTTAAGACCGGCCCAAAGTCCCCAAGCACCAACAACCAAATGCAATACCAGATCAGCCGGACTTTCCAAATTAGCATCCAGTACTTGTACCTCACCCACGAGGTTATATAATCCCACAACGAGCGCCAGCGCACCAACAGCCAAGACCAAAAATCTATGTACTGCCGCATCTTTAACCATATACACGGCAAGAAGCGCGACAACACCCAATACTGTATGGGCAAGATTCTCGGCATTGTCAAACCACCAAAAAGTGCCGAATATACTCTGGTCCGGTGTCGGACCGATAACGCCAACGTACCCCAGGATACCGACAAGAACGAGAACTGTGCCGCCGACACTCAGAAAACCTCTCGGAGTCAAAAGATTCTTAAAATCCATTCTTTATTCACCCCCTCACCTCTTCTATAATTCAACTTATTTTAAGCTTTGTCAATACCCGCAAAAAAGGCGTCTTCCTCTTTCCCTAAAGAGTCACATGTCTTTGACAGGTTAAATGAGGTCCTATGCATGCTGCTCAATCCGTATTGCCGTATCAATCTCCTGTGTTCAGCCGTCCCATATCCTTTGTGGGAAACGAACTTATACTTTTGATACTGCGCAGGAAGGCTGGACATTAGTCTGTCACGGTACACTTTGGCAATAATTGAAGCAGCAGCAATACTGAGAGATTTTTGGTCTCCTTTGATAATGGTCCTCTGATGTTTCAGGCCGATTCCTCGCACGTATCGGACATGAAATCCATCAACTAGTAAAAACGCTTCGTTCAACGGAAGTATCTTTGCAATTGTCTTGATCACTCTCCTAAATCCTATTTGATTGGCCTTTCCTATGCCGACTTTGTTAATCGCTCCTACAGAAACTTGCTCGACAGCCCACACCAGCGCGTTTGCCTTGATGATACCCGTAAGTATTACTCTTTGCTGCGGAGGTACGAGTTTTGAATCATGTACGTTTGCAAGGATACTCCTTGTGCAAGGAGTATCCTTGTCAGCAAAGAATTGTGGAAAAACTACTGCCCCAGTGACAAGCGGACCAGCGAATGCCCCGCGCCCGACCTCATCAAGCCCGATAACATATGAATAACCCCTATCCCAAAGGTAGCCCTCTTCCTCAAATGTCGGCTTTTCCGTTTGCGTTAGCTCCGCTAAGCGGTGTTTCTTTTGCATCAGCGATCTGTAACTGCGCATCTTTTATGTCATAATCAATTGTGTCAAGCCCTTTGATCTGCGGTAGCATCCGTCCGATAATTGCCTTGAGGTCTCCGTGCATACCATATGTGTTATCGATAACCATTCTGATATTTTTTTCATCCCTCGCCCATTTGCTCATAAAATAGCGTTTTTCTTTCTCAATCTCCGCTTGCATGTTGGTAAAAGCCTCAACAATTGCTTCTACCCGGTGTTTGAACTCAGTTCCCGAAAGGTATGCATACATCAACTCCATTTTTCCATCTTTTGCCCGGACAGACTGCTTAACATAATGCATTTCAATAAGTTTGGCGCGAAGTGTTGAGGCAAGCGTGACAACAAAAGCACGTTGTGTCACCCATATACCGTTTCTGTAGCCTGCTACTTTCATATTGGCGGGTAATATTTCGGAAATGACAACTGCCTCTTCGGCGTTAATTGCGCGTTTATCCAACTTTAGCTTATCCACCCAGGATTCCGACCATGTTTTTGTATTCTTAAGCTCCCAGAGAATTTTTCCGTTGTAATTCCCTCTGCTATCCCAAACCTCCTGGATAATGTCTCCACCGCGCATACCCTTTCCGACCGGAGCTACCTTATCGTTGGGGAACTCATTATGGAGTAAAGCTTCAAATTCAAGTTCAAAAGCTTCACCCTGCGTCTGTTGACTGCCTTGTTGAAGCTTTCGACGCATCTCTTCTATTTCCTTTAATGCATCTGTAAGCTGTTTATCTTTTTCCGCGATTTTCGTATGCTGCTCTTCTTCGGCTTTCTTCTGCGCATCCAAACGAATCTTCTCCTCTTCAACCGTTAATTGCTTCTGCATCTGCAGTTTTACTTCGTCTTTTTCCCTGCGCATTTCACGCAGGTCTTTGGTGAGTTGGGTTATCTGTTCAATCAGTTCTTTGTTCCGCTCTGCCGCAGCTTCCGCTTCTTCTTTTGCCTGTTTTAATTGCAGTGCAAACTGCTCTTGGATCTTTTTCGTTGAATCATCAATTGTTTTCTGTCTGATGTCAATAAGCTCTTTTTTATGCTTTTCTCTCTCTTTTTCCAATACTTCCTGTTCGATTTGAGCGGAAAGCGCGCTTGAGATTTCAACTTTCGTGCCGCAAGACGGACAGATAATAGTATTCATAGGGATGAATATAATACGCTTATCGATTTGCTAATGCAACCGTTTCCTCCCCCCTCTTTCCAATTATGTCGATACATATTCCGACTTCTGATACTTCTGATACCTGCCTGCCGGCAGGCAGGCTTTTGATACTCTTGTCTGGTTGTGCTACACTTCGTCTATGAAATGGTTGCTGCGCAATACTGCCTTCTACGCGTTCGCACTTTTTCTGCTTCCTATGGTTATCTTTGGAGTGGGTATATCAGGCGGCTTATCAACGTTTTTGGTCGGAGGATTTGCCTTAACCGTTATGTTACTCATAATAAAACCGATCGTAAATCTTGTCAGCCTTCCGATAAATATCCTAACAATGGGCCTTTTCTCAGCGTTTACAAATGTTATAATACTATATCTTTTAACCGTGCTGGTGCCGAATATTACTGTCAATTCGTTTATATTTGAAGGCATGCGCTATGCAGGATTTACTGTTCCGAAGGTTTCTTTCAATGTGTTCTTCACGTACGTTGCCGCCGCAATTTTTATATCATTAACAATCAGCATTATTAACTGGCTAACCAACAACTAGAACCATACAACCTGTGAAAAAAATTGTTTGCCTTGGCGGGGGTATCGGCACAGTCAATTTGGTCAAAGGACTAAAAGCTTATACCAAAGAGCTGGCGATTGTCGTATCCACCGCAGATGATGGAGGATCTGCCGGAAGACTGAGAAGACTTTACAATGTTCCTCCCCCCGGCGATATTGTTTCCTGTATCGCAGCTCTTTCAAGCAGCAAGAATCCGGAACATCTAAAGCTTATTACTTATCGCTTTCCCGGCGACAGATATGGAAAAGACGGTGAGCTTTCAGGACATAAGCTCGGCAATCTCATGCTTGTTGCCGGTTGGAACCAGACAGGAGATTTGCAAAAGGGTATTATGCTCTTGCAGCAGATGTTCCAATCTGTCGGGACAATTTTTCCAGCAACAACGGAAAATATCTCTCTTTCCGCGATAACAGCAGACGGTACAGAAGTCAACAGCGAAGAAAATATAGATCGTGGCAAATATAACGGCAATAGGGTGCTGGAAAAGGTCTTTATTCATCCTGATAACCCTTTACCTACCCCCGGAGTCTTAGAGGCACTTGATAAAGCAGACGGTATTATTGCCGGACCCGGGGATCTATATACCACTATATTGCCCGTTCTTCTTATCCCACAGATACGCGAAGCACTGCAAAAACTATCAGTACCTAAAATATTTATCGTCAACGTGGCAAATAAGCCGTTTGAGACCAAAAACTATTCTGTAAGCGATTTTGTCACTGCCATAAAAAAACATCTAGGCACATTTCCTTTTACCAAGGTAATTGTCAATAACAACCATACTATAAAAATTCCGGAAAAGTACAAATACACGTTTGTCACACCTGATAAGGAAAGTAAAAATAGCACCGAGTACACACTTGTCACAGCTGACCTGGTTGACGAATCATTTCCTCTCTACCATGACTCACAAAAACTTGCATCCCTGGTGGTAAAAGAGATATAATCCGTTGATGCTAGACAATAGAAACTAGAGGTTAGAATTTGACATTTAGATAATAGAGGACAGAAATATATCTATTATCCAACTTCAAGATCCAGCTTCCAGTTTCCAGCGTCTAGCCTCAAATATAATATGACTACTATCCTACACATCTTACAAATCATCATCGCCTCACTTTTGATCGTTTCAATACTGCTCCAGGCACAAGGCGGCGGCCTCTCTCCGGTCTTCGGCGGTGGCGGAGAGATGTATCGAAGCAAAAAGAATGTCGAGAAATTTCTTATCGGCGCAACCATAGTCCTCTCAGTGCTTCTGGCGTTACTCTCAGTAGCACTCCTGTTTCCTCAAAAATAAGCTATGATCATATTTCGTAGAAGGCTACTCTTCTGGCTTATAAAAGCCTACCTCAAGCGCTGGGGGAAAATAATCATATTTTCCTTTATTGGCGGGCTGATTATCTTTTTTATACTCCTATCAACCTCCCGCTCCCTTGTGCAGTTTATACCCGTAGGAAAAAAAGCTATTGTAGGTATTATAGGCACACCAAGAGTAGATAGTCTTCCGGTCGACATCGGACAAAAAATTTCTCTTGGTCTAACAGTTGTCAATGAGAACGGCTATATCACTCCTGGTGCTGCCTCATCTTGGAAAATTGAAGAAAGTGGGAAAAAATATACCTTCTTTCTTAATAAAAACAAAATCTTCAGTGATGGAATACGCCTAGACTCTGATGCAATCGCATATGACTTTGCCGACGTAATAATTGAAAAACCCAACCGTCAAACAATCGTTTTCACACTCAAAGACGCATACGCTCCTTTTCTCGTCACAGTATCTCGCCCCATTTACAAGAAGGGACTGGTTGGTGTCGGTGAATACAGGGTGCTGGATGCTGATTTAAATGGTGACTTTATAAAATCAATTACACTTGTCGCAAGAAAAAATAAATTTAAGACTGAAAAGTATATCTTTTACCCAAGCGAAGAGGCATTAAAAGTTGCTTTTACTCTGGGAGAAATAACCAAAGCCGTCGGTTTATCTGATACTAGACTTAAAAATCTTAGCTTCAATGCATTTCCCAATGTGAACATTGAGAAAAAAACCAACTACAATAAGTTAGTTACTGTGTTTTACAACACGCAGGATCAACTGCTTTCAGACAAAAAGTTGCGAAATGGTCTATCTTATTCATTACCGGATGTGTTTTTTCAAGGCGAGCGAGCGTACGTCTCCTACCCGCGGTACTCGCAGTACTTTAATCCGGAGCAAGACGCCAGGGAGCAGGACTTTGAGCATGCAAAAGCGCTTGTTAACGCGTCAACAAACACCACCGGAGGCGCCAGTTTATCCGTCAGATTGAAAACACGCAAGAAATACAGAGATGTCGCGGAAGCAGTTGCCAAAAGTTGGAAAAAAATCGGAGTCAGCACAACGATTGAGGAAGTTGACAGCGTTCCGGATTCGTTTCAAGCGTATCTGGGTGATTTTAATCTCCCTGAGGATCCCGACCAGTATACACTCTGGCATTCCGATCAGTCAAATAATATTACGAGGTACAAAAATCTCCGCATTGACAAGCTGCTTGAAGACGGCAGAAGACAGACGGATATTCAAAAAAGGAAAGAAATCTACGCTGACTTCCAAAAATATCTTCTCGACGACTCCCCCGCCTCATTCCTCTATTTTCCGTATGAATATGACGTAAGTAAGAAGTAAAAAGTTATGCCCCATAAGCCTACTTATTTACCCATCATCGCCTTCGCTCTTCTATACCTATGAAACGTAACCGCAAAGCGATGCGCTTCGTCTCTTATTCGTCGAATAAGATGGAGTGCAGGCGAGTTTTTGGGGAGGCTGATTTCTTTAAAACTCAATTTGTTGTCCCTATTCCCGTCATCCTGGCTTGTCCAGGATCTCTTTCGTTCTTTAGAGATTCTGGAGTCTCCCGCCAAGGCGGGATCCCCAGAATGACGCGATGCTAACGGAACGACTATGGTTTCTTCCCGTTTCGCAAGGCCAATCAAGAGAATTTTTACTTGGTGATTTTCAAGCGCTTTGAGTGCTGCGGATACCTGTCCTTTCCCTCCATCAACAATAATAAGATTCGGGTACTCCCATTCCTTGTGTTTTAGCCTTCGATTAAGCACTTCCTCCATCATGGCAAAGTCGTTCGGCGTGTTTTCTCTTCGAATTTTGTACTTCCTGTAGAGTGACGACTCTTTTTCACCTTGCACAAAGACGACCATTGAGCCGGTCGCATTTGTACCTTGAATATTAGAAATGTCATAACACTCAATCTTTGTCAACTCTAGAACGTGCAAACCTCCGGCTTGCAATGCAACTTTGAGACTATGCAACTCTTCTTGCCTGATATCTGTTCGTAAATTCGGATTGGTATCATATTCAAACGGTTGATGGTAAGGCTTGGTGATACTGCTTAACGCGTATATTTTCTTTTGCAGTATTTGCGCCGTTTCAAAATGCTCTGACTCACTCGCTTTTTCCCTTGCTCGCTCAAGCTCTCGCATGATAACTGGCGACTTTCCTTCCAAGATTCGTATGATATTTCTGATATTTCGCCGATATTCTCTTTGTAGAGGTGGTAGATCAAACATGGGAGGGCACGGACATAAGCCTAAATGATGATATAAACAAACTCTTTTTGGGTGATTTGCAACGGATTTATACGGGAAAACACGCCGGATAATTTTCAGTACGGTTTTTACCGTTTGGCTGCTTGGATATGGACCAAAATAGACTGAATCAGGATCATCTGCTTGACGCGCAAACAACACCGCGGGGTATCGCTCTTTCACGGTTATCCTAATCAGCGGGTAAGCCCTATCGTCGGTAAGCCTGACATTGTATTTGGGGCTGTATTTTTTGATGTAGAACGCCTCCAAAAGCAACGACTCAAGCTCTGACTCAACAACAGTAATTTTTATTTTCTTAATCTGAGATACAAGAAGCCGCGTTTTCTCACCCAGAAGACTTTTATTAGCAAAATACGAGGACACGCGGGACTTGAGATCCTTTGCTTTCCCAACGTAAAGGACATTATTTTGCTCGTTTAAAAATAAGTAAACGCCCGGCTGCGCTGGCAAAGATAAGTCCGATGACCGCGAAAACAACATATGAGTATTTATATGAAAATGCCTGATGTAAGACGTAAAACGGGCTGATTGAAATCTGCTCCGTAATGATGTCTTCTTGAATGCGTATTGTAAAATTTACGGTAGTATTTGTCAAAAAAGACACAGGCTTAAATGAGAACGGGATGGTCGCACTGCCGTAAGGCGGAATGGCGGGAAATCGCCGTGCCTGACTATGCGGGAGGAGTGCATCTGACTCCAACTCAAGAAGCGATGCGGGCGTAATCCCTGTCCCGACATTCTTAACCGTGATCACGCCCGATATCGGCAAAAATGATACATATTCTCGTTTCACATCAGGAATAACAGTCAATTTTTGCTCTTCTTGGGACTCTCTTGTGCTGAATGTGACATCTACGTCCCGCTTATCTTTGCCACCGGCCAGCTTGTACCCTCCTGCCGGTACCGGATATTGACTGTCTTCTCCCTTGATGACAAAAGCAAAATGGTCAAAATCCAGAATAGTAAAATAATCAACACCACCAGTGGTATTACCCCATGTCGGATCAATCATGATCCACGCCTGCTGCTGCCTGTCATAGTATTCAGGCCAGGAATGAAGGATATCTTTCACAAGGGACAATGGTCGCTGTCTTGCATTCTGCGTATAGGCAAATCCGTTCACTTCGCGCGCCGGTATACCGGCAGCTCGTGCAATCGCCACAAATAAATCGGTAAATTCAAGGCATACCGCTGACTTTGTATTTCGCAATACATTCACAGCGCCAAGCCTTGCCTGCGAACCAGTCACACGGGTAAAATCATAGGTCAACGTTTTAACTACATAATCATAAATCGCCCGAGGAGTTTTTAAGGTCTTTGCCAGACGCTGAATTTCCGCATCGCTTACCTCCCAGTACTTTTGTTCTTTCAGATACACTGCAAGATCTTGCTCGTTTTGTACTTCTTTACGTGGATAAAGGTAAAGCTTAGTCCATCCTTTCGCCGTAACATCAACCTTCTCTGATGGCCTTAGTTTATACTCGGCCAGCCAATTCCCGTCATTATCAAGGACAACGTTAGACGGCGAAGGACTAATACTCTTAATATACACATCCTGATAGTTGGTTGAAGGGGGAAGAGCTATCTCAGTCTTTATGGGAAAAAGATTCGGATTCTGCAAGTGATATGAAAGCGAAAAATCATATACTTGTGCATCGCCATAGGCAAGTGAAATACCGGACTTGCCCAATTGCTCTTTGCTAAATACTGCTTTTCCGCCAACCGCCTGCGGTTTGCTATAAACCGGTTCTCCGAATGACTTCGGCACGAGGACCGCGACCGTGAATCCAGTGAAATCATTTTGATTTGTGATGCCGGGAATATTAATCTCCCAGATACTCCCCTGCTTCTTTGCAATATCCGGCGTGTCAAAAGAGATGGTAAAGGACTGTGTCTTTCCTAAACCAACGGTTTGTTTATTAAAACTAACATCAATAACATTTCCCTCGATTATTTTCTTAACTTTTGGGGTTATTGATCCACCTGCATCTGAGGAGCGGACACCGCTTATATTCTCAAAACCGACCTGGATAGAATACGCCGAGGCATAATATTGGCTGGTTGTGTTGGTGAGACCGATTCGCATCTCAACATGAGTATTGCTACTTTCTGATACTGTATAAATAACGTTATATGCCGTTGAAAAATTTTCCGCAGCAAATGCACTATTTGCCGAAAAAAAGAAAAAAAGGAGAAGAATGAGGATAAAGCAGATCTTCCTGAACATACGGTTAATCTCTAGTATACCATTCCCTGATTTCCCTGATATCTCTACAGCACTCTTTTCAGAAATTGCCCGGTGTATGATCTCTGATTACTCGCAATTTCTGCTGGCGACCCAACGGCCACAATCTCCCCCCCCTTTTCTCCTCCCTCCGGCCCCAAATCAATAATATAATCAGCATTTTTTATAACATCCAAATTATGCTCAATGACGATAACCGAATTCCCCATATCTACGAGGCGCCTGAGCACATACAGGAGTTTCTCAAGATCGGCAAAGTGAAGCCCGGTTGTCGGTTCGTCAAGAAGATATAAGGAGTCTTTTCCTCGTTTGGAAAGTTCTGTTGCCAGTTTCACCCGTTGCGCCTCACCGCCTGAGAGCGTCGTCGCCGGCTGCCCAAGCCCAATATATGAAAGCCCGACGTCATTGAGCATTTGCATTTTATGTGCAAGACCCGGAACAAATGAGAAGAAGGACAATGCTTCAGAAACGCTCATGTCCAGTACTTCTGCAATATTTTTGCCGTTGAATTGTATCTCTAGCGCTTCGTTATTGTACTGCTTGCCCTGACACACCTCGCAAGTAATAAAAACGTCCGGTAAAAATTGCATTTCGATTTTTATCTGTCCTTCTCCTTTGCACGCCTCACACCTACCACCGCGAACGTTAAAAGAAAACCTGCCGGGACCGTACCCTCGTACCCGTGCCTCTTTTGTTTTGGCAAAGATATCTCGGATATAGGAAAAGCAACCGGTATATGTTGCGGGATTACTTCTTGGTGTCCTGCCGATCGGTGACTGGTCTATAGCAAAAACGTGCCTTACCTGTTCATGACCAAGCAATGTTGTGAACTTTCCTGGTCGCTCTCTGTGATATGCGTTCTGAAGCTGCATCAGCGCATGATACAAAATGTCACTTATAAGCGTTGACTTTCCGCTTCCAGATACGCCTGTTATGACGACAAGCTTGTTTAAAGGAAAGTCTACGGAGACATTTTTTAAGTTGTGTTCGCTTGCGCCGATGAGTTTTAGCATTCCGCTATTACCTCCCGTCATTCTGGCAAGCGAGGAACGAGCGCGTCCAGAATCTCTCTTTTTGTCATCCTCAACTTGATTGAGGATCCCTTGATCCTCGCTTTCGCGAGGATGACCAAGGTTGATTCTGGAGTCTCCGCCAGCTGGCGGATCCCCAGAATGACGAACTTCTCCATTCGAAGCTCTGTGAATATTAATCTTCTTCCTGCCTGATAAATACTGCCCTGTTAGTGAATTTTCGTTTGCAAGTATCTCCTGCATTGTCCCTTTCGCGACAACAAAACCGCCTTTTTCTCCTGCCCCCGGGCCAAAATCAACGATATAATCCGCCGCTTTTATCGTATCTTCATCGTGCTCAACAACGACGACAGAATTGCCGAGATTTCTCAACTTCTTTAACGTTTCAATAAGTTTTGAGTTGTCCCGCTGATGCAGACCAATGGACGGCTCGTCCAGGACATACAATACTCCAGTCAATCCGCTTCCAATCTGTGAAGCAAGGCGTATCCGCTGCGCCTCTCCTCCAGCGAGCGTAGCCGCAGTACGGCCAAGCGTGAGATATTCAAGCCCCACGTCAATCAAAAAGCTGAGACGTTGCTTTATCTCGCGCAGAATAAGCGTGCCAATTTCCATTTCTTTTCCGGAAAAAGCTTGGGGTAAGATTTTGACAAAAGAAAACGCTTTGCCGATTGCCATTTCTGAGACTTCAACAATGTTTTTGTTGTTTATGGTAACAGACAGCGCCTCTTTCTTAAGCCGGGCTCCGTGGCAGTCAGGACAGATCTGATACCGCATAAACTTTTCAATTTGTGTCTTAATATATTGCGATTCTGACTCGCTATATCGTCGTTTCAATTCCCAGCCGATTCCCTTGAATGGCTCCTTTATCATCGTCTCCCTCCCCCATCTATTCTCACCCCAAACCTCATATTCTTCATCACCGGTACCGTCGATCAATAAATCTTTTTTGTCATCAGGCATGTCGCCGAGTTTCAAATCAAGCGGTATATCAAATTCCTGACAAAATGCCTTAAATGTCCGAGAGAACCATGTATCATTGGTTGAAAGATTGAAAAAGGGCAATATTCCGCCCTCATTGATTGACAGATTTGGGTTAAACACTAATTCCTTATCAACATTAAGAATTCTCCCGATACCGGAGCACGTCGGGCACGCGCCATGCGGTGTATTAAAAGAAAAAATCCTTGGTTCTACTTCAGGAATTGAGATACTGCAGAAGGGACAGGCAAATTTCTCAGAGAAAAGCACATCTTCCATTTTTTTAGGTTTCTCAGATATACCGAATGTTGCATCTTTGATAACCGCAACTTTCATCTCGCCATTGCCGAATTGCAACGCTTGCTCGACATCAGTCGCAACCCGTGTCCGATCCGTATCTTTATTCAAAACGATTGAATCAATAATAAGATCGATTGTGTGCTTGTTGGTTTTAATGAGCACTGTTTCTTCATCCAAGCCAAAAACATGCCCGTCGATTCTTACTTTTTTGTACCCACGTTTTTTGAGGCTTTGGAAAAGATCCGTATACTCGCCCTTTCTGTCTTTGACAAGAGGCGCCAGCAGCAACACCCGAAGCTCTTGCCTTCCAAATGCAATACTCCCTCTCCTATTAGGAGAGGGTTGGGGTGAGGTCTGCACGTGGGTTTTTGGTAACTCTAAAATTGAGCTCGTTATCTGCTCTTTTGACTGCCTGGCAATTTCTCTCCCGCATTTGGGGCAATGCGGATGCCCGACGCGAGCAAAAAGCAGTCGCAGATAATCATATATTTCAGTAACGGTACCGACTGTTGAACGGGGGTTGTGGCTTGTCGATTTTTGGTCAATAGAAATAGCCGGAGACAAACCTTCAATCAAATCTACATCGGGCTTCTTCGTCGTGCCTAAGAATTGCCGGGCATAAGAAGAAAGTGATTCAACATACCGCCGCTGTCCCTCTGCATAAATCGTGTCAAAAGCCAGAGAGGATTTTCCGCTACCGGAAATCCCGGTCAGAACGACCAGCTGGTTTTTCGGTATCTCTAAGTCAATATTCTTAAGATTATGTTCTCTCGCCCCTTTTATTCTAATGCTATCCATGTCAAAAAGTCCTGCTTTGCCAAGTACCGTATGGTACCTGGCCTTGCAGAACATATTATTATAAAGGAAAATTGTGCGTTAGACAATGGATTAGAAGGTATAAAAAGGGGAACGAGAGTTACGCTGCATGCCGTTTCAAATATCGCTCATGCTGCTGCACACTCGCATGAAGCGAGATAAGATTAACAAACCTTCCGGGAATTAATTCATCATTCGGAACTTCATACGGTCGTTCATCACAGACAGTTCTGAGAAAACGACGCTTCAAGTTTTCAGGCTGATCTTTGTCTCTTCTCATAAGCGCCAACGCAGCTGATGTGAATCCAACAGACTGACTACTTCCTGCCAAATCCCGAACTTTCAAGTTAGGATAGTATGCGGTGGCGCCGTTAACGATCGGCAGTCCGTCAACCTCCTCACCCATAAACATGCAGTTTGCTATATCATCAATTCCCCTGAGATCACTTCCGTTTTCGCTCCGGTCGTTACCTGCGGCAGTTACAAATAAGATATGAGGATTTGCTTCACAGAGTCTGCGCATATCTGCCATGCTTTCCTTAATTTTATCGCTGGTATACGCTTCACGAGCCTTAAGCGTTAGTGACCCATCATCCGCTCTTATAACATTCATTTCAACTTCCCCCATCTGGAAGCTTAAGTTTATGATTTGCGTCTTAGGATGAACCCATATTAATTTATTCAATTTATCAACACTGAGTTTTGCCACCAATCGATGTCCTGTCTCGCATGGTTCAACGCGAATGTCCAAACACCCAAACATATCTTCCTGGTCAAAGAGAGCCCAGTACTCTTCGTTCCTCGCGGCAATCCAGATGGAGTCTGCGACAGTCTGTCCGTGGTCGCGATAATTTTTAGCTGCAGCCCACGTCAAACCATACTCAGGGTTAATCGAATACACATATTCAAGCATTTTCTTGTGCATTTCTTCCTCAGTTAAGTTAGTGCTCAATACGCCCGCTCCCACTGCGATCCTCCAGTCAGACTGATGAAGGTTGGAAAATCTTTTTTCTAAAAAGGCATCGGCAGCAAAAAAATCAAGTTGCAAGATGCCTGTGTGAATACGTGGGACGACTTCGCGGGCTTCAGGAGCTCGTGCCGTGAGAACTTCCATTTGAGAGAAAGCAGCAGCTGCCGTACCCGCAGCAGCAGCTCTCAATAGATCTCGCCTTGAAAATTGGGGCCCGGAGTAGAATTCTACACCGCGCATGCTCACTCTGCAATAATAGCATAAAGTGCTGAAATAGCAACTAAATCGTAAAAGAAGGTTTCGTGTTTCGTGACCTGGAAGGTCACGTAGCCTCGCGACCTCCATATCAACACCTTGGGAAAAGTTGTGACCCGTATGGGAGTCGAACCCATGATTTCGGGGATGAAAGCCCCGCGTCCTAGGCCACTAGACGAACGGGCCAAATGGACAAGAAAAATCAGGCCATCTTTTAACAAGATAGCCTGACTATTATAGCCGAAAAGTCATTTTCGGACAAGATTACTTAGACGGTTTATTGAATCCCGAACGTAATGTATCCAATATTCTTTTGGCAGTGTCCTGGCCCCCAAGTCCGAATGCAATTCCACCTGCTATAGCAACCATGGCGACAAATCCGGTAAAAAGAATCCGGATAAGATCTGATGCAACACCTAGCTGCGTCAGGACAGCAAGGGCGATGAAGACTACTATCGCCCAGCGGGCAACTGTCGCAATCATCTGAGCGGTATCCGGTGAAACTCCATGAGCAGACGCCAGAATAAGATCATGTGCAATTCTTGCTAATGCAAAGCCTACAAGCGCCATTATTACTGCAACAATGACATTGGGCAAATAAAGCAGAAATGCATTGAGCATGGTTATGATCTGCGGCAAGTTCCAGACATCGGCCGTTGGGATAAGAAAAAGAATGATAACGAACCACCTGGTAATTTCCCCAAAAATATTCACCCAACTGAACCCCTTTCGTCCTTCAGGAATTCCGTACCTTTTCAATTGATTCTCAAGCTTTACGGTATTAAGAATACTGATAATAAGATTTCTTACTATTGATCCCAAAAGAATTCCGATTAAGAGAATGATAAGTCCTACGATGAGATTTGGGATGAAAGAGGCTGCGGCGAAGATACTTCGGTTAATTGAGTCTACCAGTGTCTCCCCAACATTGTTTCTCATATACTCACCCCCTTTCGTGGACTGACTGCTTAAAATACAGTGAAAATCTGTTGTGAGTATAACACCTCCGAGTTCCTTGTCAAGGCAGCACTTGCTTGATATAATTACGTGTGCGCATTTCTGGTTTACCCTGAATAGAGTTGAAGGGTTTACCCTGAACGAATGTTAAGGGCCGGTAGCTCAGCGGTAGAGCAGGAGCCTTTTAAGCTCTTGGTCACAGGT
>CAZTFV010000021.1:0-17921 GCA_964613075.1 uncultured Gammaproteobacteria bacterium
GCAAAAGGACGTATCGTCATTTCACCTGAGCCTCCTCCTGTTTATCTTTGGGGAAATGTGCCGGTGGGTGTGGAACTAAGTCTGTAGATGTATAATACACGTATGTTTTGGGCGGATAAAGAAGCACAACAAAACCTTCCTTATTTTGTCTATTCCTCTTATTTTTGATTTTATTTTGCAGTAACTATTCAGTTCTTTCCGAAATCAATGTCATATCGAGCATAGCGAGATATCTCATTGGAGATTTCTCTGCTACTTTGTAGCTTCGAAATGGCAACCAACTGGAGAAAATTGAATAAGTATTAGTTACAGGCTAGTAATTCTATGAACTTATGTTATAATCTTTGTCATAAATATTTATGGCTCAAAGAAATGAGGCGTATGAACAACGTCTTGCCCAAGCAGAAGCTTTAGAGTTAGCTGGGATTGATCCATTTCCGGCAGATCCGCATAGACCCACGCATACACTTTCAGAGCTCCATGACGGTTTCTATACCCTTCAAGGTCGAGAGGTTCGAGCAGTCGGGAGAATGGCTGGAAAACGAGTTCACGGCAATATTTCGTTTGTAGACTTGGATGATGCGACAGCAAAACTCCAATCGGTTGTAAATAAAAGGACGTTAGTGATGCCCGACTACAAGGTATTCCGAGATTATTTCGGTGAAGGAGATTTCGTTGGGACTACAGGGATACTTGATAGGACACAAGCCGGGGAGGTCTCCATTTTTTCAAGTGAAATGGTGATGCAAGCAAAGTCACTCCGTCCAACTCCTCGAGAGGTTTTAGATCCAGAGATACAGCAAAGACAGCGATATCTCGATACTCTTGTCAATCCACAAGCAAGAGAAAGGTTTCTTGTTCGTTCTCGGATCACCCAAGGCATGCGGGAGTACTTTACGGGTGTTGTCGGTGCATCAGAAATGGAAACTCCAATTCTTGACACAACGTATGGAGGAGCATCGGCAAAGCCTTTTGAGACATTTCATAATGCTTTAGATACAAGAGTGTTTATGAGGATCGCGAATGAGTTATACCTGAAACGAATGACTGTGGGTGGGTATTATCAGGGCGTATTTGAATTTGCGAGGGATTTTCGAAATGAAGGAATGGATAGGACACACAATCCTGAATTTACTATGGTTGAGCTCTACAAACCATTCTGGGATTACACAGACTTGATGAAGATGGCAGAACAAATGATGGAAGGCATTACTCGGGACATTACGGGTGGCACACAAATTCACTTTGGTGGACGGACGATTGATGTGAAGACGCCATGGAGAAGGCTTCCTATACGAGAAGGCATTCGGGAAAAATTAGGACTTAATCCTGATGACATTCCTGATGATCAGCTTCGTGTTGTTGCAGCAGCACATGACGTAACAGGTCTCACAAGAGGTGATCTCTTAGTGAATCTGTTTGAGGAGTTGTGGGGGGATGATTTTATGCAACCAACGTTTGTCATGGATTATCCTGCAGATACAAGTGCCCTGGCTAAGCGAGATCCACATAACCCTGAGATTGCACAGCGTTTTGAAGCGTATGTTGGTGGCATAGAAGTTATGAACGCATATACAGAGCTGAATGATCCACGTGATCAAAGAGTACGTTTTGAGTTAGAGCGCATAAAGAGGAGTAAAGGTGATGAACATGCGATGCCGTTTGATGAAGATTATATTCTTGCACAAGAGTATGGTATGCCTCCACAAGCAGGAATTGGCATTTCAATTGATAGGTGGACTATGCTTCTTACAGATACGGATCACATCAGGCAGACAATCTATTTTCCGACTTTGAAACCGAGAAGCGAAAGTAAAACTGCTTCCTCAGAGATGGATAGTAATGGAGAACAGGAGATAGGTGAAGCAAGTATGGGCAAGCGATTAGGTTTCAATGCAACAGAGGAGGGGTATACGAAAGAAATCGATGGGCAGGTGTATACTTTCAGCAGGATCACAAGTCCTGAGGATCTGGAGAAAACTGTGCTATTATAGCAAGATGCGTTTGACCTTTCTGAAAGCGATGCATGTCCAGGACATATGCTCGCAACGCTTAATAAGCTGGGCGGATTTGTTATAACAACAAAAGACACGAGTGGTGAAACAGTCGGGTTTTCCTATACCTGGCCTACAGCAGAGAAAGGAACATTTCTTCTTGATATGATAGGAATCCGTGAAGACCTACGAGATAAGGGTATAGGGTATGAGGCAATTAAAGTGCTTTTTATGGAAGCAGTAAAGGTAGATGCAGAGAAAATACTCTTCACCTATGATCCATTGAAGGTGAGAAACGCGAACATCTATTTGAGGAAAATGGGAGCACGTGTCGTGTCGTATGAGGAAGATCCCTATGGTGGTGGTTTGAGTAGCGATCGTTTTCTTGCTGCATGGAATATAGACAATCCAGTAGAAATAGCAGAGCGCATGGTCGATAATGCTGGGCAAGACCGTGTAGATACCCAAACTCTTCCAATAGTAACTTTTGAGGATTTTCCTGATGGAGAAATTATTTTACTTCCTGCTCCTGAAGACAATGAATCTTTGCCGGAAGAAGCGTTGAATCAATGGAGGCAATTCTACAGAAGCGTCGGTTTGCGATATTTCCCTTCCTATTCAGCAGCTTCTTTTATTTCTGAAAGAAGAAATGGTTTGAGGGAAAATTATTATCTCTTAATTCGGAATGAGCCTGGAGATTCTACTGATATTGAAGCCTCTATATAAAGATTAGGTATCCCTCTATCGAGCAACTACAATCTTATTCATTCCCTTGTCATTCATCATTACATATGTCAAGTCTTTATAGTTTTTCAGAGCATTAAGGTATTTGACGTGTTCTTTTTGAATAACTTCTCCCTTTGCAAGCAAAGGTACCCCGGGAGGATATGGGACAACGTATTCTGCGCAGACCTTCCCAATAGACTTATTGATATCTTCGCTAATAAATCCATACCCGTTAATTGTATATGATGATCTCTCTTTGAGAATATCTTCTGGGAAATCTGGAAAAACTACTTTTTTTAGATGTTTTTTTATTTTTTGTAGCGAGTGAACCGCTTCTGTAACATACCTAATCGTTTGTTTAGCCTCAAATTGAGAGTTTTGAAAGGTTGTCAGAAAGAGAATATTATTTGCTTCATATTTTTCAACAATAACCTTATACTTTTCTTCCAAGTAATGTGCAAGTTCAAACCCTGAAATACCAGTTTCGGCTACATTGACAAGCACTTTTGATTTATCAATAGCCGTAACTTGCTTATGATGGGCTATTATGTAGTCTTCGGAAATAACTCTTACTCCAGGTATTTTTTGTAGACCTTCTCTTAAAATGTTGCTGACCTCTAAAAGATCATCAATAACCTCTTTTCCTTGAGTTTCCATCAGATATCTTGCAGCATCTATCGAAGCAAGTAAGTGAAAGGATGGACTCGTGGTTAACAGAGCCTGATATGAATCAAGCATATATTTTCTCTTCATTCGGGTTCCTTGCCAATGAATCATTGATGTCTGTTGTAGACCTGAGCCTTGCTTGTGAGTACTCTGGACACAGACGTCAGCACCTGCGTCCATTGCACATGTGGGCAATTTTGTTGAGAAAGGGAAGTGGGCTCCCCACGCCTCATCTATAAAAATAATGATATTATTGTTATATCGACGAACTTTTTTTACGAGCTGTTTTAAATCGATAGATAAGCCCTCATATGTTGGGAGCGAGAGAAAAAGAAGTTTTATTGTTGGATCTTTTTTTAATCCCTCTATAATTTCCTCGATTGTATTTGGAACAAATATTTGTAGAGTATTGTCATAATGAGGTTTGAGATACGTAACATCAATTCGATAATCTTCAATAGCGCAACTTATTGATTTATGAACATTACGTTGTGCAAGCATTTTTACTTTCCCAAGTTGATGTTTTAATGCTCGTAAGACCATAAAATTGCTTCCTGTTGAGCCATTGACTGAAAAAAGTGTGTAATCGGCTTTGTATGCTTTTGCTGCAAGCTTATGGGCCTGATGGAACACGCCCGTATCCATGGATGGGTTTCCGATTTTATGATAAGAAATGGAGATATCGTTTGTGTATATGCCATTAATTTTTGGAACTTTTGGATGAATTGAGGGTGTGCACCATCGTATTATCCCATCGATATCGTGGTTTAGCACATCGACAAGCGGAGTATAACTATGCGTTCTATTTTTTGATGCCATTTTTGACAAATAAAAAAGTGGGGTTTCCCCCACCATTTATAATAAATTTCCCCCAAATCGCTTGGGAAATACCACTACAAACTTCTTGTTTTGTTGTTTGAACATAGAAATAGTCTTTTCCGATAGGATATATCTCTTATAAACTTTTGTCAATACGCATAAGCTTTTCCATTGACATAGGGTACTCGTTTGACTATAATTTGTCTGAAGCGAAAATATATCTTACATTTGTTGCTATAGGAATATATGGAAATAAGCAAGCCTTTTGATAGGAGGGCTCTTTCCATATTGTGCGAAATAATATACGTATGAAGATGCCCCCTTATAAAGGGGTTTTAAATTAAGGAGTACAATGAATGAATTTCTATCGTTAGGGAGAACTACATTATATGCCAACGGGAAAGATGGTATTCCTGTTGTAACGCTTAACTATGTATGTGCTGAGAAAGCGTTGCCATTACCTTATCCTGATGGTGATTGGTATTTGCGCAATACTGCTATACCTGCACTTCGTGGTAATGAACAGATTGTGGGCAACATGTTGCTTCCGGGGTTGGAGGAATACTATAAATACATAGGCCTTTTACCTAAAAACACAACTTCATTAACAGTTATCCCATCACTAGATCGAGAAAAAAGTATCCCACTCATACATGATACGCCTACCCTAGTCCAAGTAGAGCCAGCGTCAATAGATCCAGGAGGGAACGTTGACTATGGTTTTCCAGCAACAGATGCATTTGAAGCGTTACGAAGAGAAGGAATTACGTTTGGAAACCATAGAATAGATATGTATGCCGCAATGACGTATATGAGTCAGCCAATACTAGAACAAACAATAGAGTTGCAACTAAAAGAGCTAGGCCAGCCTGACAGCCATATTGCGAATAACAAAGCAATTCTTCGAGAAGCAGCAAAGCGATTTGGTTTTACCATACTAGATGGGACGATTATAAAAACCCTCGAAGATGCAGAAGCGGCGATTCGCGAATTTAATTATGACGATTACCCATATGGTATTTGGTTAAAATTCCCAACAGGATCTGGTGGGGATCTAGTTTATAGAATCCATGAGTTGACGGAAGAGACATTATTTTCTGGAGTGTCAGCGATTCGATCTGCAGTGATGCGAGCTTTTGAAAAAGCACAATTTAACGGTAATGTATCAGATTTGTGGAATACAGAGGATATTGCTCCGCGCGATCTAGGTGGACTTGTTCTTGAAGTAGATGCACGAAATGCAGGTCGTGTTCTTGAAAATGGAAGTACACAATTTGTCACCTACAGGAATAGACCCGTTGAGATAATTGGTCATTTTAGGCAATTAACGACAGAGGAAGGAGAATATCTTGGTAATAGGCCATACTTGGATATTGATCCAGAAACAGTTAGGATGATCAGAGAAGAGTTAGTAGGAGTTTCCGCACATAGTATGCGGGAAAATGGTTATTATGGAGTGCAGGGAGTAGATTGGTTTGAGATTGAAAGACCAGACAACACTGTAGGAGTATATATTACTGAACTAAATTCGCGTCCAACTGCAAACACCCCACCTGTAATTATTGCTGGGAAGTTAGACGCAGAAGAATGGATTAATACTAATTTTTATACTAATAGAGGAATTAGATCAATTGATGATTACATCAGTATTGTTGGTGAAGATCTTGCCTACGGTTCTATTGATAAAGGTCTCGTCGTTCCTCAATCATTCCGTACCCATGTAACAAGAGACCAAATTACTCCGTCAGAGAAATTTAAGGGGTTAATTTTTGGAGTGAGTCCCCATCACTGTGATGCAATAATGGAGGTACTCCAAGAAAGAGGTATTCGGTTTACCCCATAGGTTGTGAAGACTTTGGACTTACTAAAAAATCTGGTTGCAATTCCGTCAATTTTTCCCCACGAGCAAGAGATTGCAAAGTTTTTAATTCAATACCTACGACGTTTAGGGTTTTCTGTGCAGACAGTTATGACTGATGGAAAAAGACCTAATATTGTTGCTACGTTTGGTGAGGCAAAAAAGTATCTGGCATTTTATGGCCACATGGATACTGTTGCTCGTGACGAAAAAACACTTCCGTATAAAGTAGTGGTGAGAGGTAAGAAAGCTTATGGACTTGGTGTTGCGGATATGAAAGGAGGATTGAGCGCAATACTTCAAGCTGGGAAATTTGCGCGCGACCGTAATCTTCCAGTAAAAATTGTTTTCGGGGTTGATGAAGAAAACATTTCTGAAGGCGCACATGACCTTATCTCTTCAGAATCTCTCAAAGATATTGGTTTTATGATCGTTGCTGAAAGTGGACAGGCATCAGATTTGAATCAGCCATTCGCTGTCTGCTTTGGACGAAAAGGAAGAATATTGCTTGAAGCGAAAATAGGAGGAAAACGAGCCCATGCGGCAGAAGGCGAGAGGGGAGTGAACGCAATAGAGCAGGCAGCAAAAGCCATTTCCTTACTTACATCTTTACGTTTTCAGAAACATAGAAGACTGGGAAAAACGACTGTAGCTATTCACAGTATTGAAGGGAATACTGATTCTTTTTCTGTTCCAGATACATGTACTATCCAATTTTCGTTGCTAACAACACCAAATATAAAAAGTCATGAGGTCATACAAGCAATTCAGGCGAAAGCAAAAAAGCAAGGCATAAACTTGACCCTCAACCTAGTCAAAAGAAAAACACCTTATAGTGAAAGTTATGAGGTAAAATATGATTCATTTTTGCATACCCTCGAGGAAAGGATATTGCGCCCACGCAATATCACGCCCCTCTATGCAACATCAGTTGCAGATGAAAATGTCTTTGCAAACAGACTCAACATTCCTGTAGTTACTCTTGGACCAATTGGAGGAGGGGATCATACTGTATCTGAGTGGCTCGACCTCACATCTCTTGTAACTGTTGAAGATATATATAAGCAAATTATCGAACTCTACAATAAAATGTAGAAACTCTCATAATAAATAGTAAAAATGGATTGTGCTGTGTTTACGCAAGGATGCAAGCAAGACATACAGCGCAAAAGAGATACTTGCTGAACTTAAGATTAATAGTTTATTGTTTAGGTTATAGTATAATACACATATGTTTTGGGCGGATAAAGAAGCACAAGAGATAAAAAAACGAAACCTACTCCTTGAATGGGTGGATGATATGAAGACACCATCTGGGAAAATCCATGTCGGCGCGCTTCGGGGTGTTGTCATTCATGATCTAGCATATAAAGCGCTTAAGAAAGCGGGAGTGAATGCAAAGTACACGTATGTTTTTGAAAATCATGACCCAATGGATTCGCTTCCTATATATTTACCGAAAGAAAAGTTTGAGAAATACATGGGAATGCCTTTGTATAAGATTCCGTCGCCTGAAAAAGGATATGCAAACTACGCAGAGTACTATGCAAAAGATTTTCAGGATGTATTTGAGGCGATTGGCTGTCATCCTGAGATATTGTGGACTTCGGATTTGTATGAAAGTGGTCGGATGAATGACTCTATACGGTTAGTTCTTAATAAAACGAAAGAGGTTCGCGCGATTTATGAGGAGATGTATAAAAAACCGCTGGCAAAAGATTGGTATCCTTTTCAGGTTTATTGCACACAGTGCGGAAAAGTTTCAACGACAAAAGTATATGACTGGGATTCGGAGAATGTCCACTTTACCTGCGATGTTGATCGACTGGATTGGACAAAGGGATGCGGATTTAAAGGAAAAGCAGCGCCCTTTAGTAGTAAAGGGCATATTGCCGGAAAGCTGCCGTGGAAGATTGAATGGGCAGTGAAATGGAAAGTGATCGGAGTGACTGTTGAGGGTGCAGGAAAAGACCATATGAGTGCGGGTGGATCGCATGACCTTGCGACACGTATTTGCGAGCGGATTATTAATTATCCAGTGCCATATCCTCTTCCATACGAGTTTTTCTTGGTGGGTGGTCGGAAAATGTCTTCATCAAAAGGGCTTGGGTCATCAGCTGCAGAGATGCTTGAAATCTTACCCCCTGAACTGTTGCGATTTCTCATGGTGAAAACCAAACTCAACCAGGCGATTAATTTTGACCCGGCAGGAGATACGATTCCTGATCTTTTTGATGATTATCAACAAGCAGCACTTGCATATAAAAATAAGTCAGATGAAGACTTAGCCCGCGCATTTGAGTATTCGCAAATAGGTAAAGAGGTAAAGCTTCCACCTTTTGGAGCGCGGTTTATTAATCTTGTCCAGTGGGTGCAGATGCCAAATGCGGAACAAAAAATTAAAGAATACGACATGGAGGAGTGGGTACCGTACGCAAAAATTTGGGTTGAGCGATTTGCTCCTGATTCTGCAAAATACGAATTGAAAAAAGACATTCCCGAAAGCGCAAAAAAATTGACAGGGAAACAAAAAGAATTTCTCAAAAAAGTAGCGACAGAAATTGATAAAGACTGGAACGCCGAGGAGTTTCAAAAACAAATTTATGACTGGGCGAAAGATTTCAGCTTATCTTCCCATGAAGCGTTTGAAGCAATTTATATTTCTCTTTTGGATAAGACATATGGGCCTAAGGCTGCTTGGCTGATTCTTTTCAATAAAGATTTTGTGAAACTGAGGTTTGAGGAGATTTATTCTTCGAGCGAACGGAGTGAGTTCAGAAGTGGCAATAGTTCTCCACAAGGTCGAACAATAATTTCTTTAAACAAGCCCAATGTTTTTTCAATTGATAATGCGGTTAAGGAAAAGTACCCGTCTATTTCTATCGGTATTGCGATTATTAAAGGGGTAACGATTGAGGAAACGAATCCGCAGCTTGAGCGAGAGAAAGAAGCATTTTTGAAATCGCTTGCAGGGTTAACGACTGAGCAATTGGGGCAGTATCCTGAAATTCAAGCATACAGAAGATTGTATAAAGAGATGGGGGTTGATTGGCATTCGCGTCGCCCAAGTCCCGAAGCGCTGCTGCGGCGGGTTGCACTGAAAAAAGGACTCTATACCGTCAACACATGTGTTGATGCGTATAATCTTGTGGTTATGAAACATCGCATTTCAGTGGGAGCATTTGATTTAGACAAGATAGACTTCCCGACTGTTTTGCGCTTCCCGGAAAAAGGAGAGGAAATACTGCTCTTAGGAGACAGCGAGCCGACAGTATATAAAGAGACTGAATTAGCATATTTTGACCGAAAAGGCGGATACAATATTGATTTTAACTTTCGTGACGCTAAGCGAACAGCGGTGCAGCTTAAGACAAAAAACCTGTATCTTAATATTGACGGAGTATATAATATTACATCCTCGCAGGTTGAGCAAGCACTAAGGGAAGCCTGCGATATCATTATGAAACACTGTGGAGGAAGACTTGAAACATTTGGTGTTGATACTGCATCGTGATGCAAAAGCTTCTCATTGCTACAAAGAACAAAGGGAAACTACAAGAATTTTCGGATTTTCTTTCAGACTTACCAATTAGGCTTGTTTCGTTAACTGATGTTGGCATCAGTGATGATGTTGAAGAAGATGGGAAGACGTATGAGGAGAATTCGCAGAAGAAAGCATTGTTTTATGCAAAAAAATCCGGCTTACCGGCAATTGCCGATGATGGAGGGATAGAAATTGCAGCTTTAAACGGAGCGCCGGGGGTCAGAAGCAGACGGTGGATTGGTTATGAAGCGTCGGATGAAGAGCTAACCGCTCATATGAAAAAGGTTGCAGTGGAGTTACCTGAGAGTAATAGGGATGCGAAGTTTGTCACTGTAGTTTCCTTTGCGCTGCCGGATGGGACGGCGTGGAGTGCGAAGGGTGAAGTAGCAGGTATTATTGCAAAAAAACCGCTGACAAAATTGCTGCGCGGGTATCCATATCGATCATTTTTTTATTTGCCTGATATTCAGAAATATTACCATGAAGAATCACTAACAAAAGAAGAGATGAAAAGGTTCAATCATCGATTAAAAGCAGTGCGGCAGCTAAGGCAAATAATCCTCGAAAACATATAGTAACAGGTCACACTACTGATAGAATATTCTTCGAGTGAGCGTAGCGAATCGAGAAGTTGTCATTGTATAGTTCTCGACTACGCTCGAACAATAAAGTTTATGTTAGAAGCCTGACCTGTTACAACATATAAATCATCGTTTGAGCTTTCAGATTTCTATGGTATAGTAGTATCTTATTCTTGTCTTATGAAGAAGATTCTGTTCTTTATTATTCCCGCATTTATCCTCGCAATCATTATTATTTTAAGCTATCAATTTTTCTTCCTCAGACGAAATGAAAAAGGTGCATTGCAGATAACCAGCAACCCAAAAAGTAAGGTATATCTTGATGATAAGTTCATCGGTGAAACGCCACTTTGTAAATGCGAGGTAGCGGATATGCTGCCTGTTGGGTCATATACACTCAAGATCATTCCGAATGATCCGTCTCTGGCGGATTATCAGGAAAAAATAGATATAGCAGTTTCTGTTCTGACGGTTGTTGACCGTAAATTCGGCAAAGGCGCGGAATCTGAAGGAAGCGTTATATACCTTACACCACTTTCCGACAAAAATAGTACAGAACTTCTGGTCTTGTCTTTTCCTGATAAATCTGACGTTTTTATGGATAGCGCAGTGGTTGGACAAACATCCTTACTTCTTGATGATATTACCGAGTCAGATCATTCATTATTGATAAAAAGAAACGGATATAAAGATAAGGCTGTTAGGATCAGAACGCCAAAGGGGTATAAATTAACTGCTCGTGTGTATTTGGGTATTGACGGGCGATCAGTCCTAAATAGTTCTTCTTCTGCTGCAGTGTCAACACAAATAACGCCTTTGCCAAGTAAGGTTTTGCAAAAGGCGCTTATTCTTCAGACGCCAAATGGCTTTTTACGTGTTCGTTCGGATGCGTCACTTTCTGCTTCCGAGATAGATCGGGTAACTCCGGGTGAAACGTTTGAGCTAATGGATGAGAAAAGCGGCTGGTATCAAATAAAGCTTGAAGATGGAGAAGAAGGATGGATAAGCTCACGGTACGCGGAGAAAGAATAAAGAAAGTTATAAGTTATGAGTGCTTAGTTATGAGTTTGTAAGTGATCAGATTAATAACTCATAATTCATAACTCGTAACTTCATTTATGCTCCAATACCATAAATAATGAAAATAACCAGCAGCCCCCACAGTAACACCGTTGCCAGAAGTGGCTTATCAGAGAAGAGAACTTTTTCAGGGCTTTCTCCCTGGTGTTTTTCGTAAATATCCTGTAGGTATCGCATGAGACCATAGACAACAGGGATAATAGTTATCATCAGCCATTTTCGATTGAGATACTCCGGTAAGAACTGAGGCAGCAGAAGTTCATTAGCAACAGAAATATTATTGGAGTACCCTAGGAACGTGAATAATGCATATGAGATAAAAGTAGATGTTGCAAAAATGGATGCATATACGTCAAGAAGACGTTCTGAATAATGAGATAATGATTTTCTAACTGCTGCGATGTTTGCGCCTGTTTGTTCCGAAATAAGCGTAAGCTCTCGTCGCCTTTTGCCAATAGCTAAAAAGAGGGAAAGAGAAATTGTTGTCAAGAGTAACCAAACAGAGATGTGGTACCCACTGACAACCTCTCCCGCATAAACTCGCAGGATATACCCTCCCGCAAGTGCGAGAATATCAATGACGGCAATATGCTTAAGGAAGGCTGAATAAGAAAATTGCAGCAACAAATAGACGACCGCAATTAAGAAGAAGCCAGGGGTTATAAAAAAGCTCCACACGAGCGATGATATGATAAGTATCGCTGCTATCGTAATTGCCCACGATACAGGGATATCGCCATGTGCAAGAGGCCGGAATTTTTTGAAGGGATGTAAGCGATCTTTTTGTATATCAAAGATGTCATTGATGATATATATGCCGCTTGAAATAGCACAAAAAATAAGAAAACCATAAATGACGTTTTGAAGCGCATTTGGGTTAAATAATTCACCGGTGAAGATAAGTGCGGCAAAGACAGCAAGATTTTTAATCCATTGCCGCGGGCGCAAGAGTCGTAACGTATCACGTAGTGACTTTTTCATGAGTATATCTTACCAGAAGATGTAAGAAAAAAAGAGCGCCGCCGACAATGACTACCAGCATAATCAGTGCAAAGATTTTACTTCTACTTTGCAGTGTTAACGAAATCGTTCCCAATATAGCAGAAATACCCCAATAAAACAATGCGACTTGTCGCTGTCCAAACCCCAGTTTCAAAAGCAGATGATGGAGGTGTTTATTATCATGCCAGAAAGGTGATCGCCCGCTTGCGACCCTCCTTATAATTGTAAATGCGGCATCAACAGTTGGAACGCCCATCACTAGTATAGCGGTTGCCAATTTTGCACTTGAGAGGATAGAGACAGTGGCAAGTAGTAAGTAGAGAGACGTTGCGCCGTATCCGGGAAAAATTTTGGCGGGGTAGAAGTTGAATAAGAGAAAACCGGTCGAGGCGCCGGCGATAATGAATGAAAGCTTGGCATCGACGAGTGCTCCTTCATTCGCATTGGGAAAACGAAGGCTCAAAATCCCGATCACTATTGCTGAGATTGCCACAATACCGGGCATTTGTCCATCAACGCCTTTGCTCCAGTTGAGCATGTTCATTACCCAGATGATCCAGATGATAGCAATAACCTCTCCCAGGTTGAACGTAAAGAATCCGGGTATCTGGAAGATAGTGTTGTTGAGGTGGAGAATACCGCCGAGGGGATTGGTAATAAAGGGTATGCTGACACCTGATCCGACGACGATTACTGCGCAAAGGATGTTTATGAAAAAGCGTAGATAGGGAGAAACATCTTTATTTTTTGCATTTAACCTATCATCGATAACGCCAATAACAAGTGCCAGAAATGATGCGGTAAATATAGCAATGGTCGTTTCATTGAACGGAAGGAGTAGGATACCGGCAACAAATGTTCCTAAGAAAAGGGGGATACCTCCTCCCCGGGGAATCGGTTTGGCGTGGATAAGCCCTGGGTGTTTGTGAATCTGCGGATCATCTAAGATACCGAATCGCCTCATGTATTTTATGACGATAGGTGTTGTAAGAGCTGTTGTTGCAAACGAGAGGAGAAAGGGGAGGAGAATGACAGTATTAAAAAGATCCATATTAGATAATAAGTTGCATCATGCGAACAATAAAAATAGCAGATAATAAGCTTAATAGCAGATTTGTAATACCTAAGATCCGTGAGACAAGCGGCATGCGTTCGTATAATGCCGCTGCGATAATCGTATTGAGTAGTACCATGCCGGTAACGAGCAAGAAAGGAAAAAAAACCTGAAGCTTTTCACCTAAGCGTGCTTGCCCCCAGGGAAGCTGGTTGTATATGGGAATGACAGGCGGCAGACGATTCAGATTCAACAGGATAAAACCGAGATGAAAGAAAAGAAGACCAATGGCAACAAGCGTTCCAAGACGAATAATTTTATCTGAGGTGAGTCGATTAATGAGTACGTTCATAGATAGTTGAGTCCTGAATCATGATTTTTTGCCTATACTCTTCCAGAGAGAACGGGTAGTCAGGAATATCCGGCATTATAACGATATACTCTGGTTTTTTCTTCGCGAGAACATTTGCCATTTCCTCTTTTGTCTGACTACCGAAATAGGCTATGTGGTAAGCAACGGTATATCGGCCGGGGGGCAACATGCCTGATAGCGCATAAATCTGTGCGCTATTTCCCCAGATGAATACGCCGTTATCTCTGTCCGGCCTGCTTCTTAAGTAACGCGCAAGTTCGTAATCACGGGGAACGTCGCTATCAAAAAAACGCTGGTATTCGCTAACGCTTTTATTCCCGGTAATAAATGACAGGTAATTTGCATAGTAGCTTGAGGTTTTTTTATACGTAGTCAGATCAAAAGTTATTATTGTCGCTACAAAAGCGGCAATGAACAGAACAGGAATTCTATAGTTTTTCTTATATTCCTGAGCCGTCAAACCAAGCATCAGGCAGAAAGCAGGTAACAGTACCAGGGCATAGTGTATATAGGGCCGTTGCGAGAAGAAGGCATTAAATAGGGAAAAAGCAAACCAGATGATAATAAATAGCGTGGCTTGGGAATATTTTTTTCTTTGCCAGAAGAGGTAGAGTAGAATACCTAGTAACAGTAGTAGTTTTAGCAGCAAAAGTCCCTGGGGAATTATAAAGGCATTTTTGTACCCTACATACCTGACATTTTGTAGAAAAACTGCCTGGATATAGTCGCGAAGGGCGCCGACAGATGCAAAATATCCTAGAGATACTATTATTGGCAAAAGAAAGCCGCTTACGAGAAGAATTATGAATTTAGAATTATGAATTAAGAATAGTAAAGTGCGTTTAATTGTTTCCTCTTTATTTGCTGTGTCACGACTAAGAAATATTGTGAACATAATGAAAACGGCAAATGCTGCGAGGTCAAAGATAGCGACTATTTTAAAGAGGAAGGCTAGGCCGAGAAGTAAGCCGGAAAGAAAGAGAGTTATGAGTTTTGAGTTATGAATTATGAGTTGGAGCTTGTTTTTTTTTGCTGCTTCACTCAGTGCCTCAAAAATCAACAGGCTGGCGAGGAGGATGGGGAAGAGCATGAAGTTTTCGGCATTGGCAATATTTCCTTCCAGCAGCGGCAGGGCAAAGAGGAGCGCAAACAATCCTGAGGCAAGGGATGCGATGCGTTTGTTGGTAAGTAGTATGTGCGTGAGGAAGAAAAAGACAATGACCGCAGCAAGCCCGCTGAGCAGTGAGGCGAGCCTGACACCGAATTGGTCCCCATTGAATACCGCATACACCAGATAGAGAAGCGGTGGTTTGTTATCCCAAATTCCGCTGTAGAGCTCTCTTCCGCTTCGAAGAGCAATGCCGATTGTTTCATAGATTCCTTCATCGCCGTACCAGTAGGGTTCGATGAGAGAAGGAAGGCGAAGCAGAGAGAAAAGTAGTGTTATACAAAGGAGAGAGATATACTCTCTTCGCGCCAGAAATGTGGCAAAGATTTTCATACTTTTTCGGTGACTCTGTATTCAAGACGCTTTCCTAGCATAAGCTGGGTATGCGAGATGAGTGCAGGAAGAGATGACAGGAAAAAGCCGACAAGAGGCATGAGGATAAATTCAAGCGGGAAGAGTAGTTTTCGTCTTAGGGGCAACTTTGCATTTTCTGGCCTATTTTTATAGTCAATAAATATCATGGCGATTATGGCAAGCAGAGAGGAAGTTAGTATGAATCCGGCAATTTTTGGGAGACTATAGCCAAGCGCGGTGCGAGTAAATGCGGGATTGATAAAAGGCATGATATTAGCGGCAATTGTTATGATAAACCAATTTATCGGCCAGAGGAAATGATCAAGCAACACATGATATAATAAACCTGTTTTCCTAATGAATGGTACATCTGGAACCGTGAAGTACCATTTGATAAACAACGGATCATCGGATACCCCCCAAGACCAGCGGCGTTCCTGATGATATTTGTTTTTAAGACTTCTTATATAGCCAGTGGAAAAAGCAGCATCCATGGATGTTTGGAGGAAGATCGGCTCAACCCAGACTTGACCTTTTTTGCGAAAGAAGGCTTTGAAAAAGATGCGATAGTCTTCCGGAATAACGTCAACATCCCAAAAATCTATTTCTTTGAGTAGACGAAATGACAGTGTGTATGTTGACTGAGTAATGAGACGGTCTCCCTGCACCAGCATGGACATCCGGTAGAGACTGCCGAAGAAGGTGATGATGCGGGTTGGAGCCGGCACTTTCCAGATGTTGTTGTAAAATACTACAGCTGACTGCCAAAATTTGTTATACCGCCTCTCATCGCTTAAGAATTTGTACGTTAGGTATGATAAAAATTGCCTGTCAAACATGGAGTCTGCGTCAACCGATGAAATAGTGGCGTAATCCAGATCCAGATTTCCATTAATAAATAGTTTTTCATAGGCGACTCTTCCGCCATACGCTTCATTGGATGATTTCCCTTTTACTTCACCCGGCACATCGGGGTGGTAGGTGGCAAAAATACTGCCAAAGATTGGTGTAAATTCCCTAATCAGCATATCGGCTTTTTCTTTCCCATCTTCCTCCCTTTCTTCCATGGCAAGAACGATATGGACTTGTTTTGTAGGGAATGTCTGGTTGGCAACTGTTTGTAGTGAGCTTCGGATTTTTTCCACCCGCTCCTTGAAGTTGGGAATAACTAAGACGTGATTTACTTTCTTGAAATTATCAAGTTTTCTTGCTTTTTGCAGCCAATCGGTTTTTTCCGCCTGCTTTATGCGTCGTGATGCGCGGTAGGCAGTGACGACGAGTGAGTAGGATTTATAGAACCAATAGACGTCAAAGAAGAGAATTAAGTATGCAAGTTGGGACGGGATAAGGAGCGATCCCCAGATAGGGGAGAGGATAGCTGCCCAGGTGGCAAACCCAAGGGATAATTCAAGCAAACGACGGGATTTTATGGGGTAGCGGGTGAATAGCTTGTTGAAAAAAGTTGTCATAGGTTATTTGTCATTCTGGAGGCCGAAGGCCGAAGAATCTCAATGGGATCCTTCGACTTCGCTCAGGATGACAAACTAACGAAGTTTGTTAAACATAGTATAAACGTTTTTGTCTGTTTGTTCTACAAGTGTCTCGTAAGAAATACCTTTTAATTTAGCAATATACTCTGCTGTAATTATAACATAGGCAGGCTCATTTCTGTGGCCACGGTTCGGAATAGGAGCGAGGAAAGGGCTATCGGTCTCGATAACCAGCCTATCAAGCGGTGTTGCTTTGGCGAGATCGGCGAGTGCGACTGTCTCGCCTGGAGCAAGGCCGGGGTAGGTGATATTGCCGTCAAAGCCGATATAAAATCCAAGGCCAAGTGCATCGTGCAATACTTCTTTGGTTGCGGCAAAGCAGTGGAACATACCGGGAATTGGCTGCAAGAGGTGCTTGTGTTCCTTGAGGATTTTGATAACGTCTTCTCCGGCGTGGCGGTTATGAATCTGCAGGGGGAGCTTGTGCTTATTCGCAAGAAGAATTTGGGAAACAAATATTTCTCTTTGTATTCTTGGGTCAACAATGCCATTTGATTTATACTCATAAAAATCCAAACCGATCTCTCCTATCGCCAAAACTTTCGGGTGGGGGGCAAGCCGGTCAAGCTGCGCAATCCAATCAGTGTTGTCATTCCCGACTTGATCGGGAATCCGATTCTGGACAAAGCCAGAATGACGAGAAGATCCTGAATCAAGTTCAGGATGACTATTTAATAGGTGCTTATCAGCGTGATGCGGATGTATACCGACAATTGCGTATAAATCATCATATTGATCAGCTAGTCTTACTGCTTCTTGACTTGAGTCGACTTTTGTCCCGACGTTGATGATCTTTGTCACTCCTTTTGCAAACGCGTCTTTGATAGCCGCATCAACATCATGCTTAAAAGCGTGAAAATTGAGATGGCAATGAGTGTCAATCATAGCTGCTATAGTCTAGCATATTTCTGCTACAATACAGGAGTTATTTGTGATGAAAAATGTCCAGATTGTGGATAATCCGTTTGCGCAACACGCGTTAGGATATTTACGGGATAAGGATACGAACATTACGCAGTACAGGTTTTATTCCGATCAACTCTGCCAAATACTAGTAAGCGAATCGTTGAAAGGCTTAGTATTGGAAAATGAAACAATTCAGACTCCCCTTTCAGAAATGCAAATAAAGCGGATAAAGGCAGACATTGTGAT
>CAZTFV010000022.1:0-17461 GCA_964613075.1 uncultured Gammaproteobacteria bacterium
TCTTCAGTCAGCACGTGCGCCACAGGAATATGATTTCCTCATACGGGAACTATTGTTGCAACCAGAACAACTGGTTCGAATTTTTAGCCCTGATATTTTTGGAAATCCAGCCAATAGAAATTATCTTCTGCAAGACCCATATCCGGGGAAAGCAATCTACATAGGGCTGGTTCCACTGTTTTTCAGCTTTATAGCAATAGTGTTCCTTTGGAAAAAGAGCATAACTCGTTTCTTCGCGATAACAGCTCTTGTTATTTTTCTGCTTATTCTGAGGACACCTGCAACAGAGCTTTTCTACAGATTACAAATTCCATTATTTTCCTCAAGCTCGCCGGCAAATGCTATTTTTCTCCTTAGTTTTTCTCTTTCAGTGCTGTCCGGATTTGGATTGGATTACTGGATAACACAAAGAGGGAAGAAAGAGTGGAACGTACCGGTCATTTTTGCCATGTTATTTTTGTTCTGTTTTCTGATTGTTGTCATAACGCAGATACAGTACAATATAAAAGGTCTCATTTACTCTTTTTTACTTCTCTTTTTTCTAGCCGTTTTTTACTACGCAGGCTTGTTTTTCGCAAAGAAAAAGTCTTTTATTGCATTGCTCCTTATCGCCATAACAGTATTTGATCTTTTCTACTTCTTCCAGAAATTCAATCCTTTTGTTTCAAAGGCTCTTATCTTTCCAGATCATAGTGTTTTGACATGGTTAAAACAAAATGCAGGATACAACAGATTTTGGGGGTATGGAAGCGGAAGAATTGAGGCAAACTTTGCCACGCAGTATGGTATTTTTTCACCTGACGGGTATGACCCTTTATATCCAAGGCGATACGGAGAATTCATACAAGCATCGGGAAATGGGAAGATTGAAACTGTATTTACCAACAAAACCAGATCAGACGCAGTCATTCAACCGGGATTCGGGGAAGAAGATCTTCCGAATAACCAGTCGAGATTGCGGATGCTTGATGTATTGGGAGTAAAATATATTCTCAGTGTGGATAATGACCCTCATTCTGATAAAACATTTCCCGATGACCGCTTCAAAGAAATCTATAAAGACAATGCTTGGAGGATTTATGAGAATAGGAAAGCGCTTCCGCGTGCGTTCCTCGCATCAGAATACGAAGTGATTAAAGACAGAAGCGAATTTGGAAAAATATTTTTCTCAGAAGCATTTGACCCAGTAAAAACGCTATTACTTGAAGAAACCCCGGTTGATTTCATGCCGGCACCACTGCAAAACGGGACTGCGAAAATACTTGATTACCGAGCAAATCAGATAACAATCGCAACCGAGTCCAAAACCAACTCATTGCTTTTTCTTTCGGATACCTATTATCCAGGCTGGGAGGCAAAAGTTGACAATGTAACAGTACCATTATATAGGGCAGATTATACATTTCGGGCGGTTGTTGTCCCCAAAGGAGCACATACTGTTATTTTCTCTTTATCTTCTTCATCATTCTCTTTCGGTCTGAAAACTTCTATACTAAGTATAGTTCTGCTTGCCGTTTTGGGTCTTGTACGGACAAAAAAGAAGGTATTTTATGAAGCCTAAGCATATTGCTATACTGTTGCTTTGTATTGTTGCTCTTGCGGCAGTCCTTCGTTTTTATAAACTAGGAAGCGTGCCGTATGGGTTTTACCAGGACGAGTCGGCGATAGGATATAATGCGTTGTCTATTCTTGAGACGGGAAAGGACGAATATGGCAAATCATTCCCGCTTTACTTTAAGTCATTCGGCGACTACAAACTTCCTATCTACATCTATTCGACAGTAGTATCACTTGCAGTATTTGGGCTCAATGAGTTTGCAGTCCGTTTTCCCTCTGCATTTTTCGGGCTTCTGACAGTCATAGCCTTTTATTTTTTTGTCAACGAGTTAACAAAAAGTAAAAAACTATCTCTTATCGCAACAGTTCTTCTTGCCATAAACCCGTGGCATCTGCATTATAATCGTGCAACATTTGAAGTGAGTATTTCTCTTTTTCTTTTTGTTCTTGGAACATGGTTACTGCTCCTTAGTCTTAGAAAAAAAACTGCCGGGTTATTTCTTTTGGGAACGCTGTGTTTTGTTATAAATCTTTATACATATAATCTGACGAGGTTTCTTTCCCCGGTTCTGTACCTTTTTATTACCCTTTTTTATAAAAAAGAATTTGTGCGGACGACAAAGTCCGAGCTGGTAATAACAGCTATTGTTTCAATGCTCCTTCTTGTCCCGTTTGTCGGAACTCTGCTTCAAAGCGGCGGAGCATCATCAGCAAAAGGGACATTTTTATTCACAAGCTCTGCAGTGCAAGCACCGCTTTTGGAGCTTCGCAGCTATATGCTCCATACATCGTTACTTTTCAGTAAGCTATTTTTTAATTCATGGATTTTATCTTTCTGGCAGTATCTGCAAAACCTTGTATCCTATTTCTCCGTCTCATTTTTTTTTATCTCAGGATCGGTGCATGGTAATCATGGCATTGGCAACGTCGGCCAATTTTATCTTGTTGAGTTACCATTTATGGTATACGGCATATATGTACTTGTCCGTCAAAGACTGACATACGGATACTTTCTTATTGGCTGGGCAATGCTCGTAGTGCTGATTGCGAGTTTGACGCGTGATGTACCGCATGCAACGCGAAGCTTCTTCCTTCTTGTGCCGCTGGTTATTTTTTCCGGAGTCGGTTTCCTGTCGGCGTGGAATTTTTTGAAAAAACGAAATCAGAAAATTCGGTATGTAGCAATTACAGTATTTATTGCGGCCTTCGCCTACAGTATGCTTTACTACGTTGCTTCTTACTATATTCGTTTTCCGCTGGCATACGCAAAATCCTGGCGTTCTGAGGATAAAACCCTCTCTCTGTTTTTAAAGGAGGTTGGTGGAAAGTACGAAAGGGTTGTTTTTGATAAAAAAGCAGGATTTGTCTATACGTCACTTCTTTTCTATCTTCCGTATCCGCCATCAAGTTTTCAGGAACAGGCTATAAGAGACCCGGATGACTCTGAGGGGTTCAGTAATGTTTCAGCCTTAGGAAAATATGTTTTTTCGGATATTGATTGGCAGCATGAGCTCTCAGAGAAGAATACGCTGATTATAACGACAAGGGAGAATCTGCCAAAAGGAGTGCCGATTCTTAAAACATTTACCTATCCGCGTCGGCCAATTGTCCTGTCTGTAAAAGAAAAAGTCATGCAATATCCGCTTGAGGAGGAAGCATATGTTGCGGTTGAAATTCAATAGCCCTCAAGCCTTTTTCCTCCTGGCGCTTATTTTTTGCTCGACTCTTGCATTGCTTCCGTTATTTCACACCGGTTTTTTTCAGAGCGATGATGGAGAGTGGATGATTATTCGCTTCAGTGCTTTTCATGAAGCTTTTCGGGACGGACAAATACCGGTTCGTTTTTTAAGCAGGCTCAATCACGGATATGGATACCCGGTAGCAAATTTTCTTTACCCCGGCTTCATGTACCTGGCAGAACCGATTCACATCATTGGATTTGGTTTCGTCGATACAATTAAAATACTCTTTGGCCTGTCTCTTATCGGGTCGGGGGTATTTTGCTACTTTTGGTTACTCCGTCTTTTTCCGCCTCTTGCTTCATTTGTCGGCGCAATAGTCTATCTGTACGCACCGTATCATCTCTACGATGTGTACAAAAGGGGATCACTGGGAGAAGCGCTTGCGCTTGCAGTTGTACCATTTGTTCTTTGGAGTATTGAAAGAAAAAATATTTTCCGCTCAAGCCTCGGAATAGCTTTGCTGCTTCTTTCTCATAATACTTTAGCACTTCTCTTCTTGCCCCTCATCGTTGTCTATATGCTACTTGACATATTCGTCACGGAGAACAGGAAGAAACTTTTTTACCAATATACTAGTATATTGGTACTCGGAATTGGTGTATCAGCGTTTTTTTGGATTCCAGCGCTGTATGATCTTCAGTACACTGTTTTTTCCAAGACCGCGATTTCGAATTGGAGCATGTACTTCGCCGACTATATGTTGGTCGGACTTTCAACATTTGTTATACTGGTGCTTACTATTTTCTTGTTCGCAGCAGAGAAAGTAAAACCACAAAAACACAGGTTGACGATTGTTTTTTTATTCGTTGGTATTGCTTCGCTATTTCTTGCAACAGCAGTAAGTAGTATTCTGTGGGGTATTTTACCGGTAGCTTTTATTCAATTTCCATTTCGTTTCTTATCGGTAACCATCCTTTGTTTTTCTTTCCTGGCGGCTTTTACTGTATCGGTTATAAAGAAAAGGCTGAAAATCGTAGCTGCTGTCGCCATCATTGTACTAACATTTTTTTCCGCATGGGCATACCTCTTTCCGGCAAAATACATTGATAAACCGGACGGTTTGTACGCAACAAATGAAGATACGACTACAGTTAAAAATGAATACATGCCAAAATGGGTGAGGGAAATTCCGAAGGAACATTTTGATCAAAAGGTAGAGATTGAGCAGGGAGAAATATCTGATATAAAAATACAGACAAATCGCATTTCATTCAATGCGAAAGCAGAAGAGTCAACCAGAGCAATTATCAATACTATTTATTTCCCCGGCTGGAAGGTAAAAATTGACAATCAGAATACGTTGATAGACTATACGAACGACAAGGGAATCATTATGTTTGATATCCCAGGCGGCAATCACAGCGTAGAAGCAATATTTACCGAAACCCCAATAAGATTACTGAGCGATGCAATATCACTTGTCAGTTTTGGATTGCTTATTGGCTGGAATGTATTCTTGAGAAAAAAATATGAATATAAAACATAGCGTACTTGGATTCATTATTGTTTTTGTTTTATCCTATTTCACAGTAGCGCCGCTTTTTATCGGAGGCTTTTTCCCTGTGCATGATGATACGCAGGTAGCCCGCGTATTCACAATGCAAAAGTCACTGAAAGACGGCATGTTCCCGGTACGATGGGTGAGTGATTTGGGATATGGGTACGGGTATCCGATATTTAATTTTTATGCACCGCTTGCCTATTACTTTGGCGGCACGATGATGCTTTTTGGTTTTGATGCAATAACGGCGACAAAGATCATGATGGGGGTTGGGATGGTGCTCGCCGCGTTGTCCATGTATGTGTTGGCAAAAGAATTTTGGGGAGTAGTAGGCGGAGTTGTTTCGGCAGTACTATACGTATATGCTCCGTTTCATGCGGTTGATCTCTATGTTCGTGGCGATGTCGCAGAACTTTGGGCATATGGATTTATTCCTCTTGTTTTTTACGGTATATGGAAGTTATACAAGGAAAGAGCATGGAAATATGTAATGTTATCGGCCATCGGTTATGCTGCCATAATTCTCTCACACAACTTAACTGCGATGATGGTAACACCATTTTTCATTGTGGCAATAATTATCCTCTCGGCAGTTTTATACAGAAGAAAAAAACTCTATGTACTTAGCGCTTTGCCCTTCGCCTTGTGTATTGGGCTACTCCTTTCGGCTTTCTACTGGCTGCCTGCGCTTTTTGAGATGCAGTATACAAACGTGCTCGGACAGATCGGTGGTGGCGCGGATTTTCGTGACCATTTTGTTTGCCTTCTCCAGTTATGGGAGAGTCAATGGGGATTCGGCGGGTCTGTTCCCGGGTGTCTTGACGGATTGTCTTTCAGAATAGGGAAGATGCATCTTCTCATTGTTCTTGTCGCAATAGTTCTTCTTTTTGTGTACAGGAAAGATAGAGGGAAAAAAGGAATGGTTTTTTTTGGCATCGCTGGATTATTTGTTTCTCTATTTCTTCTCCTTCCAATCGCTAAGCCGATTTGGGAGGCAGTACCCCTCATGGCTTTTTTCCAATATCCATGGCGGTTTTTGTTAATGGTAGGTTTTTTTTCTTCGTTTATTGCAGGTTTTCCGCTGTGGGTTTTAGGAAGACTTGATAAGAAAAATAATATATATCTTCTTTTCGGTGCGAGTATTATTGTCGTAGCGACCCTGTTTTTATATATAAAACTTTTTTCTCCCCAGACAATTGGGCCAAAAACAGAAAAAGAGTTAATTAGTCGCGAAGCTATTTCATGGACAGCGTCAAAAATTTCTGATGAATATATGCCAAAAGGGTTTTACAAGCCGAGCTCACCTGATGAGACTCATGACCCCTTTGTTGTTCAAGAGGGGATTGCAAGATTTTCAGATACCAAAGAAAAGACTCAGCGCATAGAGACAAAAGTATCCGTTACAAAAGAGGCAAGAATAGAAGCGAATATTGCATACTTTCCCGCATGGAAACTATTCGTTGACAATAAAACCCATCCGTTTATCGTAACAAGTTTTGGTTTTCTATTCAGTCTTCCAGACGGAGTCCACCTGGTTCGCTTCGAATTCGTACAAACGCCTATTGAAAAAATTGCAAATCTGCTGTCCTTTGCTGGTATCCTGATGGTACTTATTGGTATAATTTATCAACGGAAAAGAGGGATACATCAGTGAGTAATAAACCAAGCGTTGAAATAGCTATTCCAGTGCATAACGAAGAAAAAGAGCTGGAAAAAAACATAGAAAAACTGTATAACTACAGTCGCGAAAACCTCAAAAATTATAATTGGCACATTACAATCGCGGATAATGCCTCAAGTGATAATACGCCTATAATTGGAGCAACGCTTGCCAAGAAGCATCCAGAAATTTCACTTCTTAGGCTGGAACAGAAAGGGAGAGGCAGAGCGGTGAAGAGAGCATGGAGTCAATCAGGGGCTGACTATTACGCCTACATGGATTTGGATCTCTCAACTGATCTTGTGCATTTGCCTAAGTTATTGCAAGCGCTTAGGCAGGGGTATGATATTGCTATCGGCTCACGGCTGGCTAAAGGTGCGCAAGTTGAAGGGAGAACGTTGCTTCGTGAGATAACCTCAAGGACATTAAATTTTGTTTTTATCCAATCGATTTTCAATACACATTTTACTGATGCACAATGCGGCTTTAAGGCAGTAACCAAAGGAGTAGTTGAAAAGCTCATACCCCACGTGTTTGATAATGGGTGGTTTTTTGATGGTGAATTATTGATTATCGCTGAAAAAAGCGGATATAAAATATATGAGGAGCCAGTACACTGGGTTGATAATCCCGGATCGACAGTGCGGTTAATCTCAACAGTCTCCGGTGATTTGCGGGTAATGTGGCGACTTTTTTCAACCCAGCCATGGATCGCAATAAAAAAGGAGAGGAACAAAAAATAATGGATGAGCTTGATATTATTCTTCTGACAAAACGATCAGTCCAAGGCATTCTGGCACTCATCTCGCGAAATTTTTTCTTAAATCTTATTTCCGCATTTTCATTTATTCTTATATCATCGATTTTGCAGCCACGAGATATAGGCATATACACTGCGGTCATCGCTATTCAGCGGATAATCAATTTTTTTACTGATTTTGGTCTGGGGGCAGCCCTCATCCAGAAAAAGGAAGAGTTAACTGAGGGAGATCTGAAAACCAGCTTTACTTTGCAAGCGGGTGTTACGTTGATAATTTTTATTGCTGTGCTTTTACTCAGAGGATCAATTGCAACGTATTTTAACTTAAGCTTGCAAGCCGAGATATTATTGGTAGTTTTGGTTTTTTGCATTTTTCTCTCTTCTTTTAAGACAATTCCGTCAATACTCCTTGAGAGAAAAATAAAATTTGAGAAACTTATTATTCCACAGACGGTTGAGTCTTTTCTTTTTAATGCTTTGCTTATTTTTTTGGTATTTCGCGGGTTTGGGATAGCGAGTTTTAGTTGGGCATTTCTTATTTCAGCCCTTGCGGGTATTCCTTTCTATTATGTAGTCTCGCCTTGGAAAATCGGGCTTAGCATAGACCGTGGCTCACTTCATCATTTGAGATTCGGAGCACGGTTTCAGGCAAAGAATATTCTGGCCGCGATTAAAGATGACGCGCTAACGGTTTTTTTGGCAAAGACACTTTCATATACCGATCTGGGATATATCGGTTTTGCGCAGCGGCTGGCATTTTATCTTTACCGGTATGTCGTTGACAGCGTCACAAAGGTAACCTTTTCAACCTATGCGAGAATTCAGGGTGATTTGCAGGTGGTAAGAAAGGCAATCGAAAAATCCCTTTTCTTTGTATCCGTAGGCATCTTCCCGTTACTAACGGGTCTTATTATTGTTTCACCCTATCTTATCAAGTATTTTCCTGGATGGAACAACAAGTGGGAACCAGCGCTTTTCAGCTTGATTTTTTTCTGTCTCAATGCGGTTGTTTCCTCAATGTCAGGAATACTGGTTAATATTCTTGACGCAAACGGTAAAGTAAAAATTACCCTGAATCTTATGATGTTATGGACTGCTCTTACCTGGATTTTAACGCCGATTCTAATGTATTTTTTCGGATATAACGGAGTTGCAGTCGCTTCTTTTCTTATTACTTTGACGATTTTTATTACTATTTCGTACGTTCGACGGATTGTAGACTTTCATTTCTTTCGGAGTATCCATAAGCCGCTTATCGGTACGGCTATTATGGCCTTTGTCGTCTATTTTATCTCCCTGTTTTTCATAACAAATTTCATAAGCCTTATTGCGGTTGTGGTATTGGGTGGAGGTGTATACTTAGGTTGTATCTACTTTTTGGCAAGAGATGAATTTCGTCAAGCGCTTTATGCGTTACGCTTAAAACATGAAGGATAAAGCAAAATTATCTGTTGTTATTTCGGCATATAATGAGGAAGCTAAAATTCGCGATTGCCTGGAATCTGCGTCCTTTGCTGATCAGATTATCCTGGTCGATAATCAATCAACCGACCGTACAGTTGTGATCGGGAAAGAATTGGCTGCAACGGTAATATCGAGAGTGAATAATTTGATGCTTAATATTAATAAGAACTTCGGTTTTTCAAAGGCAAAACATGAGTGGATACTGAGCTTAGATGCTGATGAGCGGGTAACTCCTGAGCTTGAGAAGAAGGTCCAGGAGATTGTTTCCAAAAACTCGCAGATTGCGGGATACTGGATCCCGAGAAAGAATATCATTTTTGGAAAATGGGTGAAAGGTGAGATGTGGTGGCCTGATTACCAGCTGCGTCTCTTTCGAAAAAACAAGGGTAGATTCCCTGAGAAGCACGTCCATGAATATATTGCGCTTGAGGGCTCGTCTGAAAAAATAGCAGAGCCGATATTGCATCTTAACTATTCTTCAATCAGCCAATTTTTGTATAAGCTTGATAAAATTTATACAGAGAATGAAGCAGAGCAATTACTGAAAAAAGGGTATACTGCTTCATGGGTTGACGCACTTCGTTTTCCCATTCGCGATTTCTTAAAAACATTTTTTGCTCAGAAAGGATATAAAGACGGATTACATGGTTTAGTCTTAAGTCTTCTGCAGGCATTTTATGCGCTGGTCGTTTTTGCAAAGGCCTGGGAGAAGCTTGGGTTTAAAGAATATAATGACAAGCGTTTTCTTAGACTCTTTCAGAAAGAGGCATCGGCACTTCGGAAAGAATCTCAATACTGGATCTACACTTCGCTTCTTCATGAGACAAGAAATCCATTTAAAAAGTTGCAATATTTCTTGCTGAGAAAAGCAGTAAAAAAGACATCTTTATAGGAGGAATGTGTTAACAAAAGATCATCCACTATTACGATTTGTCAGCTTTGCAGTATTGTTCTTTTTTATCGCGAATCTGGTATTTTTGGACTATATAATTTTCAACAACAGACCGCGTCAAAACCTGTACCAGACAGTACGGGATCAAACGCGGCTTTTTCAGATTGAGAGCACCGATGAGATTCACGATACATCACGCGTGTGTAATGAAAAGGATTGCCTGGAGAAGATATACCAAACAATTTATGAGGCAACTGCATCATTGCGGTTAGCCAACCCATCCACCACTCCTTCTCAGGAAACTGCTTCCCAGAGTTCTGCGAGCAGAGAGAGCATTATCACATTCGGTTCCGGATCAAGTATTGCCGATGACTGGACAGATGTAACAGGTTTACAGGCGTATGTTGACACGGCACAATATAGCAGAATAAAAAATGTCGTTTTTGAGGCGAGTGTCTTTATCCCGACCGGAAATGAGGTTGCGTATGTAAGGCTTTTTAATAAGACCGATAAACATCCGGTGTGGTTCTCTGAGGTATCTCTTGAGGGTGGACAGCCGCAGTTGTTGATTTCTCAACCTGTCACATTGGATTCTGGAAATAAGCTCTACCAGGTACAGATGAAGACGAGCCTTAAATTTCAAGCCAATCTTGTCCAGTCACGACTTAGAATTACCACCTATTGATGAAAACGGTTGTCATCTCGATTGTCAATTTTAACGGAAATGCCAATACAATAGCGCTTCTTCGTTCGCTTAAGGATCTGCGGCTGTCCGGCTTGAAACTTCGTATCGTCGTTGTTGATAACGCATCAAAAGAGCCGTTTGTTTTTGCAGAGAAAAGTCACGCTTTCCAGGTTTCAGTTATCCGTAATCCGGTTAATGCAGGATTTAGCGGTGGGCATAATAAGGGGATACAATTCGGGCTTAAGACGGGGGCAGATTATATTATGTTATTAAACAATGACACAGTGGTTGATAAGCATTTATTATATGAGCTTGTTACGGTGGCGGAATCTGAGGAGTCAATTGGTTTGGTTGGACCGAAGATTTATTTTTTTAAGGGCTTTGAATTTCATAAGGAAAGATACGCAAAGGATGACTTGGGAAAGGTAATCTGGTATGCGGGTGGGGTGATGAATTGGAAAAATGTGATCGGATTTCACAGAGGCGTTGATGAGGTAGATAAAGGACAGTATGATTATATTGAAGAGACGGAGTTTGTCAGCGGGTGCTGCATGTTAATAAAACGAGAAGTGCTTTTGAATGTTGGAATGTTTGATTCACGATATTTTCTCTATTATGAAGATATTGATTACAATCAGCGGGTAAAGCAGCGCGGTTACAAAATAATGTATGTTCCCAGGGGGATTGTATGGCATAAGAACGCAGCCTCAGCCGGAGGATCAGGATCCGATCTTCAGGATTATTACATAACCCGAAACAGGATGCTTTTAGGATTTTCCTATGCACAATTACCTGCAAAAATCGCCTTAGTTCGGGAAAGCTTCGAGACCCTCTTCATGGGGAGAAAGTGGCAACGAAAAGGTATTATCGATTTTTATTTGAGAAGATTTGGAAGAGGGAGTTTTCATGATGCATAAACTGACAGCGATTATTATTGCCAAAAACGAAGAAAAGATGATTGGGGAATGTCTTGACTCCGTGAAGTTTTGCGCTGAAGTAATCGTCGTTGATACCGGGTCGGAAGACAAAACAGTAGAAATTGCCAAGGGAAAAAATTCCAAGGTGTTTCATCATGCGATGACAGACTACGCAGACATAAGAAATAAAGGAAAAGAATACGCAAAATCAGATTGGATATTCTATATAGATGCAGACGAGCGGGCGACGAAAGAGCTTGCAGAGAATATAAAGAAAGCAATAGAGCACACAGAGTTTTCCGCTTTCAAGGTACAGAGAAAAAATTATTACTTCGGCGATCATGAGTGGCCGTATGTTGAGAGATTAGAGCGTTTATTTAAAAAAGAAAAATTAAAGAAATGGGTTGGACAACTTCATGAAAGTCCTGTCATAGACGGTGAGGTTGGAGAGCTTGACGGGTATCTTCTTCACTATACGCATCGAAACTTATCAGATATGGTAAAAAAAACACTTGTCTGGTCAAAAATCGAAGCAGAATTGCGCTATAAAGCAGGACATCCGCAAATGACGTGGTGGCGTTTCCCGCGTGTGATGGCGTCTGCTTTTTTTGATTCGTATATTAGACAGAGCGGCTGGAGAGCAGGCGCGGTTGGGATAATCGAAAGTATGTATCAATCATTCAGCATTTTTGTGACATACGCAAGATTATGGGAACTACAAAATAAAGTCAAAAGTCAATCCTTCGACAATGCTCAGGACAAGCATGCAAAAGTCAAAAGTAATGATTAGACTAGAGAGATCACTGTTTCAGTTCTGGCCAGTTTTGTTCATCGTTCTTCTCTGGTTTATTTTTTCCTCTCCATACTTTTTGAAAGGGCTGGTGCCGTATTCATCAACGTATCAGGTAAATCATTTTCCGCCCTGGAGTGCATATGAAAAGTATTGGGGGCCGGTAAAAAATGGCGCGATGCCGGATGTTACCGATCAGATTTACCCCTGGCGCTATTTTACTATTGAGACACTCTTGAAAGGACAAATCCCATTTTGGAATCCAAACAGTTTTGCAGGCAACCCGCATTTGGCAAATGTTCAATCAGCAGTCCTTTCACCGTTTAATGTTTTATTCTTCATACTTCCTTTTATTGACGGATGGAGCATGCTTATTCTTCTGCAGCCTCTTATTGCCGGACTTGGTATGTATCTTTTTATGCGTTCGTTATCTGTTGAGAAAGCTGGGGCGGTGCTTAGTAGCATTACTTTTATGTTTTGCGGATTTATTGTCGTATGGATGGCATATGGTACATTGAGTATGGCAATAGCACTCCTCCCTTTAACGCTTTATGCCATTGAGAGGATCTATCAACGATTTTCTTTTCGTTTTGGAATACTGTTAAGCTTTTGCATTGCTGCTTCATCCTTTTCCGGACATTTTCAGACAAGTCTATACCTCCTGATTCTCTCGGCGTGTTATTTTCTTTTTAAGTTTATAAAAGACCGCGATAGGAAAAAAGCGTTTGCTGTTTTGGCATTTTTGTTATTGGGGCTTGGCGTTTCTCTATTGCAAATAATTCCTGCGATTCAATTATATTTGCATGCTGTTCGAAGTGAGATTTTTATTTCATCAGGAGGGATACCGGCTCAGTATCTGGTAACACTCTTTGCTCCTGATTTTTTTGGCAATCCGGTGACGAGGAATGACTGGTTTGGGCAATATGCCGAGTGGGCAAGCTTTATTGGTATTGTGCCCTTTGTGTTGGTGATGTTTTCTTTGCGACTTTTGAAAAATAAAACAATTCTTTTTTTCTGGATCGTTGCAGTTGTTTCATTGCTTCTTGCGATTCAATCTCCGATACTCAATATTCTTGGACAGTTGAGAATCCCTGTTCTTTCAACAAGTACTCCTTCAAGGATTATTGTTCTCACCAGCTTTTCATTGGCAGTGCTTTCCGGGTTTGGACTTCACTCGCTCTATCAGATGCTCCAAAAGAGAAATACAAAAAAAATCATCCCTGTATTTCTATCAGTTGGAGGCTTGCTGGTGCTAATTTGGGCATTATTGCTTTTTTTCAACGTATTACCGGCAGATAAGCTAACTATTGCGAGAAGAAATACATTTTTGCCATCGTTTCTTTTTATCGCACTTGGTGGACTAACATTCCTTTCAATTATTTTTCATAAGAAAAAAATCTTTTACCTTTTACCAGCAGCTATTCTTCTTATAGCGAGTTTTGACAGTTTGAGATTTGCGCAAAAATGGATGCCGTTTGACCCGAAGCAATTAGTATACCCTGATGTTCCCGTTATTGCTGCAATGCAAAAACATATTGGGTATGGACGGTATTTTGGAAATTTAGGGGCACAAGTAGCAACGTATTATAATCTTCCATCAATAGAAGGATACGATCCTTTATATAGTCAGCGCTACGGAGAATTCATCCAAACTGCCACAACAGGAAAATTTACTCCGGCGATGCGATCAGTTGCAATGCTTGAAAGAAACGGTCTCTATACCGACCGTGTTTTGGACACGCTTGGAGTAACACTCATTTTCCACCCGATAGCAGATACAGAGCAGTCATGGGCATACCCGGTATGGAAGGAGCAACAAAGATATACACGTATCTATACTGACGGAAAGTTTCAACTTTTCCGAAACAATGACGCGATAAACCGGCCGACCCTTTATTACAAATATGAAATCATTTCTGATAAAGAGAAAATGCTTAAGCGGTTTTATAGTCAGGATTTTTACTATAGAGACACACTCCTTTTGGAAGAAAAGCCGGAGCTTGAAAGCGAAAACACCGTTTCTCAGTCAGCAAGAAAAACTGCGCGGATTGTTTCGTCTTCACCGAGTCGGATTACAATACAGGCAGAGACCGAAGCGCCGGCGCTTCTTTTTCTTTCAGATAACTATTATCCACGCTGGCAGGCAAGGGTAAATGGAAAGATGCGGAAAATCTACCGGGCAGATTATACATTTCGTGCGGTTGTAGTTCCTAAAGGTAAGTCAACGGTTGAGTTTTATTATCAGGAATATTTTTAAACTTGTATGCTACAATAAACGTGTGACCCGTTCGACTCTCCGCCAGCTGGCGGATCGCTCAGGGTCATGCTGAGTTAATCGAAGAATGAAAATCGGATTGTATGATCCCTATTTGGACACCTTGGGAGGAGGGGAAAAATATATATTCGATATTGCGCTCTGCTTGGTAGATAAACACGATGTTAGTATTTTTTGGGATAACGAAGCTATCCTCGAGAAAGCGGAGACACGTTTCCACTATGATTTGTCATCACTTCATGTAACAGAGAACATCTTTTCCGGCCGATTTTCAACAGTGCAACGGGCGTTAAAAACGAAAAGATACGACATCATTTTCTTTTTGAGCGATGGCAGTATTCCATTCCTTTTTGCCAGAAAAAATTTTTTGTTGTTTCATCATCCGGTAAACTGGGTAAACGGGAGGACGGTACTCACGAGAATAAAATTGAGAAATATAGATGGAATTCTCTGCTACTCATCATATGTAAAAAAGTACTTAGACAAAACCTTTCCGATAGCATCTTCTGTGCTTCCTCCAACCATTACTGTCAAGAATACCCCAAAGCGCAGTAAGAAAAATATCATTCTCAGCGTTGGTCGTTACACAAAAGACATGAATACAAAAAAACAGGAATTTCTTATTGATACGTTTAAAGATAATTACAAAAAATATTTTTCCGGATGGAAACTTGTACTCATTGGGTCAGTCCTTCCATCGGACGAGGAATTCGTCTCAGAGCTGCAAAAACGCGCAGAAGGAGCAGATATTACCGTGCTAAAAAACGTTTCCTTCGAGAAGTTACACGAGTATTATGCGACAGCTCGGATATATTGGCATGCGGCTGGGTTTGGCGAGGATTTGGAGAAATTTCCTGAATACGCAGAGCATTTCGGTATAACAACCGTCGAGGCAATGGCCTTCGGGGCGGTGCCGGTTGCCATCAGTGCCGGTGGGCAGGCGGAAATTGTTACAGACAAAAAAAACGGGCTGTTGTGGAATTCTGAGGATGAGTTGGTAGAGAAAACGAGCATACTCATGAAAAACAAAGATTTCTGGCAAGAGTTATCAGATGGTGCAAAGAAGCGTGCGGAATTTTTTAATCGCGACAGATTCTGCAGAGAATTGCATAGCATACTCTCATGAAGCACTGGATATACTCTCCCTTTGTATTGTTTTTTTTCGCAAGCGTCTTTTTCTTTCGATCATTTTTTATATCAGGCGCGTTGCCTATTCCCGCTGACACGATCGTCGGGCTCTACCACCCGTATAGAGATTTTTATGCTTTGGACTACCCGCGAGGAATACCGTTTAAGAATTTTCTTATTACCGATCCAGTGAGGCAGCAATATCCATTTCGCAACCTATCAATTAGTCAGTTATCACGAGGTATACTGCCACTTTGGAACCCATATAGCATGGCGGGGTATCCCCTCCTTGGAAATCTTCAGTCAGCTGCACTTTACCCTTTTAATATTTTTCTTTTTCTTCTCCCTTTCTCTTATGGCTGGTCGTTTGTCATTTTTCTTCAACCATTATTAGCTGGAGTATTTTTATTTCTTTACTTAAGAAACCTCAAGCTGCATCTTTTGCCTTGCCTGTTAGGTGGCATTGCTTTTGCGTTTTCCGGGTTTTCAATCTCGTGGCTTGAGTGGGGGACGATTGGGCATGTGGCACTGTGGCTGCCGCTAATGCTGCTGAGTATCGACAAATTAGTATCAAGTATAAAGTATAAAGTATCAAGTATACGAAAAAGCTTTTTTTGGAGCATGGTTTTCATATTCTCTCTAAGCTCCTCTTTCCTTGCCGGTCATCTACAAATATTTTTTTATGTATTTCTGTTCTCTACAATTTATTTTTTAGCCAGATGGATTCAGTTTGGGAGGAATAAACATATATTTTTACTATACTTAATACTTAATACTCTATTCTTAATACTAACGTTCGTGCAGTGGTTGCCTACCTTGCAATTAATAGGAGAAAGCGCAAGAGAGCTTGATCAGGCAGACTGGACAAAAGACGGTTGGTTTGTTCCGTGGCAGCACCTCGTCCAATTTATTGTCCCTGACTTTTTTGGCAATCCGACAACGCTTAATTACTGGGGGGTATGGAATTATGCCGAGTTAGTCGGATACGTCGGAATACTTCCGTTTCTTATGGCAATCTTTGCTTTATTTTTCCGTCGTGATAGAAAGACTTTTTTCTTCGGAACAATATTTTTTGTCTCCCTTATTTTTGCCTTGCCGACATTTATCGCAAAGATTCCTTTTTTCTTTCATATCCCATTTCTCAGTACTGCCCAGCCAACGCGTTTACTATTTATCACAGATTTTTCCCTGAGTGTTCTTGCGGCTTTTGGGTTAGATTATTTTCTTCGTTATAAAAAAGGCTTTTTACCGGTTCTGGGTTTTGTAATTGGAATATTTATTTGTTTGTGGCTATTTGTTTTTTTTGGAAAAGAGGCCTTTTCTATTTCAGCAGAAAACATCGCTGTTACAAAGCGAAACTTACTTTACTCGTCAGCAATTGCTGGCTTGAGTTTGTTTCTTGCAACGTTATTTTTCTTTTTAAAACAGAAGAAGGCACAATCAGCAGTTCTTATTCTTTTGATACTTTTTACAACAATGGATCTTTTACGGTTTGCTGAGAAGTTTACCCCTTTTACGAATCCAAAGTATCTTTATCCCCAAACAAAAACACTTGAGTTTCTGCAAAAAAACGTAGGTAATTATCGAATTATGGCGACGGACAATCGTATCTTTCCACCCAATTTTTCCATTATATACAAGCTCCAAATAGTTGATGGATACGATCCATTATATCTTCGCCGATACGGTGAACTCATCGCTGCATCGGAAAGAGGAGAACCGAATATCTCAACTCCCTTTGGTTTCAATAGAATAATAACTCCACATAATTTTGAATCAAAAGTTATGGATTTAATGGGAGTAAAGTACATATTAAGTCTGTCAGAACTGGAATCTCCAAAGCTTAAGAAAGTATTTCAAGAGGGCGAGACAAGGGTGTATGAAAAAAGAGACGTCTTACCAAGAGCGTATTTTGTAGACAAGGTATACATTGAAGACAATAGGCAAGACGTCATCAATACTATGTTCGACGGGTCCTTTGACCCTAAAACATCGGCAATAATTGAGCCGCCAAACTACGACGAGCCACTTAATGCGGAAAATCTTACGATTGGTAAGGCTGAGATTGTTTCCTATTCCGAAGACAAAGT
>CAZTFV010000023.1:0-17430 GCA_964613075.1 uncultured Gammaproteobacteria bacterium
ACAAATTTGCTAGAGAAATATTGGGCTCAAGTCGCATATCGCCTTTCTCCATATCTGCATTGGAAACATCAAGATCGCGAACAATCTGCTGCAATTTTTGCAAATACTCCTTGACCTCGCTTGCTTCAGAAAAGTCCGGTTCAGTTACTATTTCTACCAACGGAACCCCGCTTCTATTAAAATCAATTAATGAAATTTTTTCGTCGTTTGAAATTCCAAGCTGATGAGTCAGCTTGGCTGTATCTTCTTCCATATGCACTCTTCGAATCCGAATTTTTTTGCCATTTTTTAGCTCGATAATACCTTGAGAGCCAAACGGGAGGTCATACTGACTGATTTGATAGCCTTTGGGAAGGTCCGGGTAGAAATAGTTTTTTCTATCAAATTTTGAAAATTCTGCTATTTCGCAGTTAAGCGCTAAGGCGATTTTTATGCACCATTCAATAGCTGTTTTGTTTGGCACAGGTAGCGTGCCAGGGAGACCTAGGCAAACAGGACAGGTATGCGTGTTGGGCTCTTTGCCGAAATAGTCGGCAGAACAGCCGCAGAACATCTTTGATTTGGTCTTGAGTTCTACGTGGACTTCCAGTCCTATGATTGGCGTGTAAGTGTTGTTCATATACTCGCATAAGTTACCTAGGTCACCTAAGTAACTTAGGTTACTTATGTCAGCTCTGGCTTATTTTTCCACCACGGATTTTTCTGCTCATACGCGTATCCTACTTGATAAAGAAGATCTTCTCGAAAGTGCGGGCTAATAATTTGCATGCCAACAGGGAGGCCAGTTTGTCCTGAGCCTGCCTGCCCTGAGCTTGCCGAATAATGGGTCGAAGGATCGATAAAGCCAATAGGCATCGCGAGTCCAGGATGGCCGGTGAGATTTGCGTGGACAGTGAAAATGTCAGAAAGATACATTTTTAATGGATCATCTACTTTTTCTCCCAATTTCCAAGGCAGAGTTGGTGAGGCGGGAGTAATGATGACATCGACTTTTTTATACGCTTCTTCGAAGTCTTTGATGAGAAGCGTCCGAACCTGTATTGCTTTTTTGTAATATGCGTCATAGTATCCTGTAGATAAAACATATGTGCCAAGCATGATTCTTCTTTTTGCCTCTTCACCAAAAGTTGAGCGGCTATTTCCAAAGCGAATACCGTCGTATCGAGCGAGATTGGATGAGACCTCGGCTGTCTGAATAATATAGTAGACAGCAATAGCGTATTCAGTATGGGGAAGAGAAACATCAACAATCTCTACTCCTTGTTCTTCATAAACTTTTAATGCTTTCATGGTCAGGTCTTTAATTCCTGGGTCAAGTCCTTTTATGAAGTATTCTTTTGGCACGCCGATTTTGAGTCCTTTTACACCGTCTTTCAGTTTTTCAGTATAATTTGGAACTGGATGTGGGGTGGTGGTGGCATCCATTTTGTCTTTTCCTGCTGTTACCTGCAGAAAATGCGCACTGTCCTCAACTGTTTTTGTGAAGTGGCCGATTGAATCAAGAGATGAGGCCATAGCCACGATGCCATAGCGACTGACTCGACCATAGGTGGGCTTTAGTCCAACGACATTACAAAAGCTAGCGGGAAGACGGATTGAACCGCCGGTATCAGTGCCGGTTGCGGCAAGGCACATATCCGAAGCTACTGCGACAGGTGAGCCGCTACTTGATCCGCCAGGGATATATGCAGTGTCATATGGGTTTTTTGTCGGTCCGAAATCTGAATTTTCGCCACTTGAGCCATGCGCCCATGCGTCAAGATTGGTTTTGCCCACAATGATCGCGCCTGCTTTTTTTAGTCTCGCGACTACAGTCGCGTCATATTGGGGAATATAGTTTTCAAGCACTTTTGATCCTGCAGTTGTTCTGACCCCATCAGTCATATAAATGTCTTTTAAGGCAATTGGTATACCTAACAAGGAGTAACCTTGTGACAAGGATACTCCTTGTTGCAAAAGCTTGTCGGCTTTTTTGGCCGCGTCAAACGCGGTTTGTTCGCAGACGGTTATAAATGCATTCAGCGTTTTATTTTTTTCTTTTATTGCATCAAGACAGGCGCGAGTTAGCTCAACAGAGGATAGTTGTTTTTTCTTTAGGGCGTCAAGTGCTTCTGTGATTGTCAAAGCGTTTGGGGTATTCATTTTATTCTTGGTCGAGAATTCCTTTTACGACGAAAAAACCGTTATGCTTGGATTTTGCAGATGATAGGATTTTTTCCTGCGGAAGAGATGGAGAGACGGTATCCTCCCGAGTTACATTTTCGAGTCCTGTTACTTGGCTTGTTGGTTCAACATTTTCTGTATCAACTTCAGAGAGCTTTTTGATATAGTCAAGCACCGCAGACAATTGTTTTTCAAATTTTGCTATTTCGTCGTCGTTGAGATCTAAATTTGCCAGTTTGGCGACATGGGGGACATTAATTTTCATGGCTGTATTATATTCCAATACCGAGCCTTTTGGCAATCGCTTGATGTGCTTTCCACTCAAGCGCATCATCGAGCGGTTTTAGTTCGATCTTTTCGTTGTACTTCACATGCAATGCCGTTTGTATGAACCAGTCGGCAATGTGGGGATTTTTGGGTAAGAGCGGGCCGTGGAAATAACAACCTATGGCATTTTTATAAACAACGCCTTCTGTCTCATCCTCGCCGTTGTTGCCATAGCCTTTCAATACTTTCGCAAACGGTTTTGCATTTTTTCCCAAATACGTTCTACCCCCATGATTCTCAAAACCTACGATTATACCGTCATTCTCGCGAAAGCGAGAATCTGGATCCTCATTTTCATGAGGATGACTTGTTACAGAGCTGTCTGGGCTTTCAAGATTTTGCCATTGGACTTCCGCTACAATATTCCCTATTAGACGGTGGGCAGTTGGTCCCGGGTGTTTGGAAACCATATCAAATATTCCTAACCCTTCAATTCTTTTCCCTACAGCCGGCTCATAATATTTACCCATGAGTTGTGGTGCGCCGCAGACAAAAAGCGCGGGGATATTTTTGTCAATAAGCTCTCTTATTATCTTTTTTTTCTTTTGTAAATCCCGCATAACGATTTCCTGCTCCCGATCCTGCGCGCCGCCACCGAAAAGAAGGTCAATAGCCTTTAGTCGTTGGCTTGCACTGAGCGAAGTCGAAGTGTCTTTAGTCGTTTGGTCAATTGGGACAATGTTAACGGCAATACCGCGCCATTCGCATCGGCGCGTAAGACAAATAATATTTCCCCGATCACCATACGTGCTCATCAGATCAGGATAGAGCCAGCCAACTGTTATGTTATGAGTCATAAGTTATAAGTCCTAAGTGACGAGGAGGTCATAGTATTTTTCTCCCTGTTAGGTTTTTTCGGACTTCTAACATCGCTGTGTATGTTGGCAAGATATAGAGGGTATCATCTTTCTGTGTCGCCCTTAAGCTAACTTCTATTGCCTTTCCCAAGTTTTCGTAGATTTTTAATTTTGAGTTGTCCTTCAGTCCTGAGGACTTCAGGATCGGAGGATAATTTTGACTTTTGCTTACCCCTCGAAGGTCGCCTGAGGCGAGCGAAGTGGGGACTTTCGACTTTTGACCTTCCAATGCGTATTTAGCGCGTAATCCCATATCATAGGCTCTGTTTCCTGAGATTATAATATGTTCAAACTCACCCACAAAGTCTTCAAAATCCACATCCCAGATCCATGACACGTCCCGTCCGTCAGCAATGCCATCATTCAGAAGCAGAAGCACTGTTTTTGCATGCAAATCTTTTATTGTTCGTAAAGACTCATTAAACCCTGTCGGATTCTTGGAAAGGAAAATTTGTATTTGCTTGCCGTTTATCATCAGTTTTTCTTGCCTGCCGAATGCGGGTTTAAAACTCTGTAAAGCCGCAACTACCTCATCCTCTTTGAGGCCAATGATTTTTGCCAGAAGTGTTGCTGCGAGAGTGTTGTACTTATTGTATGTGCCGGATAAGGGGTGGTAAGGAAAATTGGGGAGATCGGGGGAAGGGCGTCTGAGCCCACAAGAACTGCAGTGCCAGTCGCCAAGGTGCGAGAAAGTAATAGACCTAAAGGCTAATTTTTCCCCGCAGTTGGGGCAATACGTCGTGTCCGCAGCGTGCTCGCACCTTGCTTTTTCTTTTTGCTTCGTATCCAATCCGAAATAAAAGTTTTTATTAGTGCGGTTTTTTCCTAAGAAGGCGATTTGCGGATCGTCGGCGTTACATATGAGGATTGTTTTCTCAGGTAATTTTTTTAGTGCTTCTTTCCATTTTTGCGCAATTATATTTACTTCTCCGTAGCGGTCAAGCTGATCGCGAAAGAGGTTTAACAGTAACAAATAATCAGGCGTAATCTCTTTAATAATTAATGGAAGAGCGTTCTCGTCAGCTTCAAAGATCGCGTAGTCGTAGTTAAGTGTCGAAAGTATACTACTATGTAGTACTATACTTGATGCGATGCCATTTAAAAGGTTTGCTCCTGATGCGTTCTGAAAAACTCGCCTACCACTTTTTTCAAAGATTAACCGAAGCATAGATGAGGTTGTCGTCTTGCCATTCGTGCCAGCAATGATGATAATCTTGAGATTTGAGGGCCGAATCATCTCTTGTATAAAATTTTTGTTCACCATGAGTGCTATATGTCCAGGCCACGTCGATCCATTGCCGAGGTTGAATGTCTGAATAGCAAACGAGAGTAACTTGCCAAAAATGATTAATAGCAGGTTTAACATGAGCAAATTTTTGTCATTCTGAGCCCTTCGGTCATTCTGAACGGAGTGAAGAATCTCAGGGTAAACTTCGCGAAGAATCTTAACGAGATCCTTCACCCGCAAAGCGGGATTCAGGATGACATACTGTAGGCATTTTAGTAAATAAATCAAGGTATGTCACATTGAACGGAGTATCTTAATTCTGTCCTCAACCGGTGGGTGCGTGTTAAATAATGAAGCAAACCAGGCTCCTTTTGTCTTTTCTTTGAAAGGATTTTCTATAAATAGATGTGCGGTCGCATTGCTAGCGTGCCGGACCGGATGGCGGTCAATTGCAATTTTCTCCAAGGCGCTTGCTAATCCTTCCGGGTAGCGGGTGAGAAGTATGCCTGAGGCGTCAGCTAAGTATTCTCTTTTTCGTGAAATTGCAAGCTGGATTAGTGTTGCTATGACAGGAGATAACAGTACGAGAACGATACCTATGATCATGAATATGTTTCCAGCGTTACTCTTTCGTGATCCGCGAAACCATAGGCTTCGCATGGATAAATCGCCAACCAAGACAACAAATCCGACTAATACGGCAACGATTGCCATGAGTCTTATGTCATAATTTTTGATATGGGAAAGTTCGTGCGCGATAACGCCCTCAAGCTCAATCTTATTTAACTTTTCCAAGAGGCCGGTTGTTACAGCAATTACTGCATGCTTCGGGTTGCGGCCGGTGGCAAAGGCATTGGGGGAAGGATCGTGGATAATATAAATTTTTGGCATCTGAAGTCCAGCGCCGATGGTAAGGTTTTCTACTGTATTATAAAGCAGAGGATTTTCTTCTTTTTTTGTTGATTTGGCATTCGCGGTTGCAAGTACGATTTTGTCTGAGAAGAAATAACTTCCAACACTCGTTAATACAGCCACAATTAGAACAAATAATGTGAATGCGATGTCATACCCTGAGGCTTCTGCGTAGACATAAGCGATTGTCGTGGTAAATGCCACAAACAAAGACATTATGAGCCACGTTTTCCATTTATTGGCAAAAATGGCGGAATAGATGTTCATAATTTAAGCACTGATTGTCATTCCGAAATTGTTTCGGAATCTTTATTGTTTGAAGATCCTGAATCAAGTTCAGGATGACATTTTGATGCACGTCAAAATGTCACTTTTACCGGTTTCCTTTCTTCCTCAGTTGCGCCGAAGAACTCAGCAGGCTTAAAGCCAAACATGCTAGCGACAAGAGAGTTAGGAAAGACGATGATTTTTGTATTGAAGTCAAGGACATTGCTGTTATAAAACTGCCTTGAATAGGCGATTTTGTTTTCCGTGTCAGACAGCTCATCCTGCAATTTGCCAAAGTTTTCATTCGCCTTTAAATTCGGATAGTTCTCTGCAACAGCAAAAAGGGATTTAAGCGTATCAGTCAGCATGTTATTTGCTTCTGCTTTCTCTTCTGTCGATTTTGCCCGCATGAGAGACGTTCTGGCCTTCGTCACTTCCTCTAAAAGTCCTTTTTCGTGTTTGGCGTAGCCTTTTACCGTCTCGACAAGATTTGGGATGAGATCTGTTCTTCTTTTTAGCTGGACATCTATGTGTGATAGCGCTTCAGCGATTCGTGCTCGTGCGGTGACCAATGAGTTGTAGACAAACCAGACAAAAAGTACGATAATGCCGATAACGATTGCTATAATCCAGGGTAATGACAACATCTGTCGTTCACCTCCTTAAAAAGGTATCAAGCTTATTATACTCGAAGCTATTGACAATGTCATCTTTTGTCGCCCACCCGCGTCTTGCAACCGCCACACCAAACTTCATGAGCGCCATTTGTGATACCTCGTGGCTATCAGTATTAATAAAGAACTTAACACCATATTTTATCGCTTCGCGGACTAATTCATCCGGCAGGTCAAGGCGTTCCGGCCACGCGTTAATCTCAAGCGCTTTGTTGTTTTTTTGGCAAAAATCAAAGACAGTATCCCACGCCAGCTCGTACCTCTGACGCTGATTGAGCATTCTTCCTGTGGGGTGGGACAATATTTTTGCTTTGGGGTGGGAAAATCCTTCAAGAACACGCTTTGTCATATCTGTTTTGTTCATAGAAAACACACTGTGGATAGAGACAAGACATGCATCGAGCAGAGAAAAAGACTTTTCATCCAAAGCTAGGGTGCCATTTGGCAGAATATCTATTTCAAGCAATGAATAGATATGTATATTTTTGTTGTTATTTTTTATTCGATCAATTTCTTTACCCCTTTTTTTCATAATTTCATAAACTTGTTGTTTTGAGTGTTGCGAAAGACTTGGGTTATGCTCTGAAAAGCCAAGATAGTGATAGTGAAGTTTTTTTGCTTTATCGACCATTTCCTGCATAGAACTCCGCCCCATATCGTGACTTGGCTCGATGTGAAAGCTTGAGTGGAGGTGAAAATCTCCTTTTATATCGGAAAGCTCAACAAGATCGGGTAGCTTGTGTTTGGCTGCCAGCTCTATTTCTCCTGTGTTCTCTCGGATCTCAGGCGGTATCCAGGGTAAGCCGAGGGCTTTATAGAATTTTTCTTCCGTGTCAAATGCCTGTACTTTTCCTTGTTTTCCGGCTTTTTTAATTCCGTATTCGGAAAGGGATAGTCCTTTCTTCAGCGCGTATTCGCGAAGTGCAATGTTGTGTTCTTTACTGCCAGTGAGATGTTGCAAGAGCGCCCCGAAGCGCTCGGGTGGTTGCACCATCAGATCAATATGTCTGCCGCCTGAGATAAGTATGGAGGCAGTTGCCGGTCCTTTCTCCAGTACGCGCTCTTTGTATGGATATGAAACAAAATGCAAAAGGGCCTCTGCAGGTTCGTTTGAGGCGACAGCGATATCAACGTCACCTATTGTCTCCTTCATTCGTCTGAGCGAACCGAGGGGATAAACATCACGGACTGCAGAGGATTTTTTCATGTAGGAAAGAATCTTTTCTGCAATGCCGTAGGCATAGGGGAGAACCATGCGGACATTTTTCTTCACACCAGCCTTATACTCGGTGATTGCCTGCAAAATGAGCTCTTCTGATTTTTTGCCGAATCCCTCAAGTGTAGCGATTTTTCCGCTTTGGGCTATTTTTTTCAAGTCATCAATCACTGTATTCGGATTTTTTAGTTTGAAATGGGTAACTAATTTATACGCTTTCTTCGGCCCGAATGAAGGAATGTCCAGCAAAGGAAAAACTGCAGGCGGAACCCCTTTCATTATCGTATCAAAATGTTGAACACCCCCTTTTTTTAGCAATTCTTCCAAATGTTGACGGATCGACGGACCGACTCCCTGTAGCTCTTCTATTTTTCCTATCTTTACCAGATCTTTTACTTCTGTAGGGGTAGCTTCAATGGCATCTGCAGCTTTCTGATAGGCGATTATTTGAAAATAGTGCTTTTTTTCGTCTTTGATACTGTATGAGGCAGCGACATTTCGCAAGAGGTGCGCAATTTGCTTGTTATTCATGGGATTAGTCTACCACGTGCATTGACTATCCTGCAATATTTTGTTAGGATACACGCACGTATTAAGCCTTGCGGTGGTAGCTCAGTTGGTTAGAGCGCTTCCCTGTCACGGAAGAGGTCGCGGGTTCGAGTCCCGTTCACCGCGCACTTCGCTTCGCTCAGTGTAAACTTTTCCACCGTTTTTTTTGGAACGGGACGAGAAGTTCATAAATATCTTCATCTATCCTTATATTTTTGTTGTTTGAATTTAGTAGTTGCAAATTTTGAGGTTTATAGTATAATTCCTTCTTACAATATGCCAGCATCAAGAATAGCAAGAAAGACCAAAACTGCCGTCCGAACAAAATCGGCATCAGCAAAACCTGAGAGCCGAAAAAATGGTCTTCTTGACTATTTTCGTTTCGGTGAATCGTATACCAGTCTTATTCTAGGAATCGTTGTTGTTATCATTGCCTCGATTATTCTTCTCTCATTTGCGAAAAATACAAATATTGTCGGCAGAGCCAAACCAACTCCAAAGCAGGAAACATCATCGACGAAGATTGAGCCCACAAAGACAGAGGCGCAGGCGAATCAAATCACCCCAAAAGGCGCTTATAGAGTTCAAGCGGGTGATTCGCTCTGGACAATTGCTGAAGAGCACTATAATGACGGGTATAAATGGACGGCAATCGCTTCAGAAAACAAACTCTCAAATCCGGGTTTGATTGAGGTTGGTACCGTGCTGTCGTTGCCGAAGGTTGAGACTTCGCAGCGGACAACTGTCCAACAGATGAATAAGATTACGGGAAATACGTATACTGTTGTACGAGGAGATTACCTCTGGGAGATTGCGATTCGGGCGTATGGGGACGGGTATCAATGGGTAAAAATTGCCAGAGCAAACAAGCTTGCTAATCCGGATATCATTCATTCTGGGAACAAATTGGTCATTCCGCGGTAGTTCCACTTCCATTTTCTCACTCTGCGAAATCTGCTATCATATGTAGCGAAATAGGTCACTTATGGTGCTTTGGTAGCTTAGGTTGCTTAAGTAGGTAACGCGCGGGAGCAGTTCAGTAGTAGAATGCTCCCTTCCCCCGCCTGCACTGGCCTTGCGATGGTAGTTCAATGGTAGAACGTCTCCTTCCCAAGGAGAAGGTTGAGGGTCCGATTCCCTTCCATCGCTCAAGTTATGGAGGCAGGCCGTATGATTTATTTTTATTGACTTCTTGGACAGTATTTGCTATGATTAATCGTGCCCCAAACAAAACGCACAAAATATATCTTTGTTTCAGGTGGAGTAATCTCGGGAATCGGGAAAGGGAATGTAGTCGCTTCAATAGCCGCTCTTCTTAAATCAGCAGGATATAAAGTAGCCCCAATAAAATTTGAGAATTATCTAAATATAGACGCCGGTACGATCAATCCCATTGAGCATGGAGATCCTTTCTTGTGCGAGGATGGGACTGAAGCAGATATGGACATAGGATCCTATGAGAAGTTCCTCGATGAGGATATGGGGAAAGATAACTTTGTCACCATGGGACAGATATATAAGACAGTCATTGATCGGGAGCGACGCTTCGAATATAGCGGCGAGGATGTGGAAGCGATACCGCACATTACTGATGAAATCATCGCCCGGATTAAGGGTTTGGCAAAGACGAAAAAAGCAGATATTGTCATTATTGAACTTGGTGGCACGGCTGGTGAGTATCAGAATGTTTTTTACTATGAAGCCTCACGTATTATGACGCTGAAACATCCCGGTGATGTCATCCATATTCATGTAACATATGTGCCCACACCTGTACATCTGGGTGAACCGAAGACAAAACCTGCTCAATTATCGGTGAGGACGCTTAATTCCATGGGTATTCAGCCTGATTTTATTATCGCGCGGTCAGAGAAATATCTAGATCAGAGAAGGCGAGACCGCTTTGCGCTTTTCTGTAACATGCATCCTGAAGCTGTTATCTCAAACCCAGATATTGAGACAGTATATGAGATACCAATAGTTTTTCACAAACAAGAACTTGAAAAAAAAATACTTCGGAAATTAGGATTTCCTGAAAAAAATGCAAAAATTGCTGCCTGGGAAGGACTGGTCAAAAAAGTAAAAGCCAAAAAGGCAAAAACAATTGAGATCGCGATAGTGGGGAAATATTTCGGGACGGGAGATTATCAATTGCGTGATTCGTATGCGGCGCTTTTTGATGCAATTGCTCACGCCAGTTGGCAGATAGGGGTTGAGGTAAAAACACGCTGGATTGCGGCTGAAGAAGTTGAGAAAAAAGGCATTGAGAGTGTTATCGGAAAGCCGGATGGTATTATTGTACCGATAGGGTGGGGAAAGCGAGGGTTTGAAGGGAAAGTGACTGCTGCTTCGTATGCTCGGGAGAAGAAAATTCCTTATCTTGGATTATGTTACGGAATGCAGATAGCAGTTGTTGCATTTGCCCGCGATATTTTAGGTCTAAAAGACGGAAACACGACAGAAGTGAATCCTCAGACCTCAAATCCGGTTATTGCACTTATGCCAAAGCAAAAGGAATTTATGCAGCGGCGGGCATATGGCGGTACAATGCGACTTGGGGAATGGGAGGCTATTGTCAAGAAAGGGACGCGAGCATATGAGATTTATGATACCTATGGCGGATTCATCGATAGGAAAACGGGCTTGACGAGTGAGCGACACCGACACCGGTATGAGTTTAATAACAAATATGCAGATCAAATTGAGAAAAACGGGATGGTGCTTAGCGCCAGGTCGGTTGCCGAGAATCTGGTGGAAATTATCGAATTACCTGAGGATAAGCACCCTTTTTACTTTGGTACACAGGGACACCCTGAGTACAAGAGTCGCCCGCTCCGGCCACACCCGATCTTCCTTGCTTTTCTCAAAGCAGTTGCAAAACATGTCTAGTTTAGGTTTAAAATATGGCAGAAGGAAGATTTGGGATTAAGGATGCTATTTCTCTGGGAATAACACTTCTTCGCGAAGAAAAGCCGCGCCAGGCGTTGATAACGGATCCCATTAGAGAAGCTGCGGATAGAAAGCGGTTAAAGCTCGCAATGGAGGCGAATGTAGCTCTTATTATAAAGTATACCGAATACTCGGGAAGAGAAAACATCAAAAAGCTTCCTGCGGACAGAGTTCCGATTGCAGCTTTTCTTCATCGATCATCCAATACAGACGCTCAAATCGCTGCGGCAGAGTTGGCTGAGGATCTTGACTTGGTCATCGCAAATTGGTCAACAAATACAGAAGACCGTCTTATGAAATGGGGTTTGAGGATAGCGGGAAACAAAAACTTTTCTCCAATTTCCGTTGCACTCCAGGGGCCGGCTCCCGCTACTAGAACTGACGAGAGACACTGGCTTAACATAGCAGATTTTGACAAGCTGAAAGAAGCAATGCTTGTAGGACATAAGGTACCACTTATTGCTGCGCAACGACGAGGTTTTGATTGGATATTATATAGAAACAGCGGACTTGCGGTTCCGTTTTTGGCCCAGTATTCTGGTCAAAGATGGGTGCTGCCTGTTTTTGTAGATATTGATTACGAAGCAGTTCAGAAAGGGTTGGTTGATGATCCGCGTCGAGTCGTTCGAAATTTGCTTCCGGGCGGGGATAAACCTTCAGCAAGAGTTATTGTTGGTGAGCCCATGGAGCTTGAGCTCATTCCTGAAAACGAAATAGATCTTGTAGTTAGAAAGTTTTTTCGGGGAGAGAATCTTCCTAAAGATCTGGATGATAGAGCTGATAGGGCTTTTTTGGAAGTGCGATCACAAGGGGATGACATTGTTATGGCAATAGGAAGGTATCTTCCTCCTGAGCGTCAGGGCGTCTGGGCTGATCGAATCCGAACAAGATACGGCTCATCCGCTTGAGAATCTTCTCTAATTACGCTATAATTCCTTCTATGTTGCAACAGATAAATTTTGCTCCCGGAGATACAGTCCGGGTGCATCAGAAAGTTAAAGAAGGCGATAAAACAAGAACTCAGGTTTTTGAAGGCATTGTATTGGGTCTAAAAGGTCGGGGAGAAAATAAAACGTTTACTGTACAAAAAATGGTTGGCGATGTTGCAGTTGAGCGCATCTGGCCATTGTACTCTCCGAATATTGAAAAAGTGATTGTAAAAGAAAAACCCAAAAGAAGAGTCCGCAGAGCAAAGCTTTACTACATGCGGAAGGCAAAGTAACACCTCCAAATCTTCAGTTATAAGTTATGAGTCCTGAGTTATAAGTTGCTATTGCTTCTTGTCAAAATTGTTTCATTGTTATTTTATTTATTGCTGAATTGTTGTATTGTTAGATTGTTATGACGAGAGTTAAGCTCGTTGAAGGGAAAATGGGGGAGGAGCTTGCAGTTGGCTACCTTAAAAAACTCGGTTACCTCATCATTGATAGGAATTTCAGATTGAGAAATGGGGAGATAGATATTGTTGCCATTGACCTTTCGACCCATTCGGTTACCTCAGGGCAAGCCCCTTCGACAAGCTCAGGGCAAGCAGGCTCAGGGCAGGTAAAAAAGAAAGAAAAGTGTTTGGTTTTTATAGAAGTAAAAACACGGTCATCCGGTGAGTTTGGCTCACCGCTGGAATCGATTACCTGGTGGAAGATGAAAGCGCTTGTGAGAGCGGCGCAGGTTTACAAGATTTCGCATAGGGGATTGCCGGAGTTGATGAGGATAGATGCGATATCTGTGCTGCTAAGCGATATGGGAGATCCGGAGATAGAACATATAAAGAATATATCAGGGTAAGAAAATTAAGGAGAGGGGTTAAGAGGAGTAAGTTATTTTAGGCTTTTTATTTGGTCGCGGAATTTCATAGCGGTTTCAAAATCCAAGCGTTCTGCGGCTGCTTTCATTTCTTTTCTCAACCTTTTGATAAGGTCTTCTTTCTCATCAGGTAATAACACGTCTTTTGTGCTGAGATAGCCGAGAAGATCGAGTTGTTCTTGCTCTTCGTCTTTTTCCTCTTCCGCAACGAGTTTGGCGCGTACGGCTTTTTCAATAGAAGTAGGGGTGATATTATGTCTCTTATTGTATTCTATCTGGACTTTCCGTCTGCGTTCAACCTCGTTAATTGCTCCCTGCATGGACCTGGTCATATTGTCTGCGTACATGATGACTTCTGAGTCAGCGTGGCGGGCTGCGCGCCCCATTGTTTGGATAAGAGATGTTTTGCTTCTGAGGAAGCCTTCTTTATCTGCATCCAAGATAACAACCAATGATACTTCCGGAAGATCAAGGCCCTCACGGAGAAGGTTAATACCGACGATCACGTCATAATCCCCGAGGCGAAGCCTATCCAGGACATCCTGGCGCTCTAAGGTCTGAATATCCGAGTGAAGATAGGATATCTTCATATTTCTCTCCTCCAAATACTGTGAAAGTTCCTCAGCCATCCTTTTGGTAAGTGTCGTAACAAGTACACGCTCTTTTTTCTCAACGCGCTTTTGGATTTCCTGTATTAAATCTTCAATTTGTCCATGCGAGGGCTTGACTGTAATTTTTGGATCAACCAGTCCCGTGGGGCGGATGAGTTGCTCAACAATCCCCTTGTCTGATTCTGTTTTGGCAAGGGATACTTCATAGTCATTAGGTGTTGCTGAGACGTAGACCATTTGCTTTGTCTTTCGCATAAGCTCTTCAAAGCGAAGCGGCCTGTTGTCCAGAGCTGATGGTAAACGAAAACCGTAATCGATGAGCACTTCTTTGCGTGATCGATCACCGTTATACATACCGCGCAATTGCGGGATGGTGATGTGGGATTCATCGACAATAAGGAGCCACTCTTTGTTAGCATGATTAAAGTAATCTATAAGTGAGTAGGGCGGGTCGCCGGGCCTGCGACCGTCGAAGTAAATGGAGTAATTTTCTATTCCGTTGACATAGCCGACTTCACGGATCATTTCAAGATCGAAGTTGGTCCGCTGTGTCAGTCGTTGGGCTTCAAGCAATTTGCCGTCTTTTTTCAGTTGCTCTGTCCTGACTTCCAGGTCTTTTCTGATATGGGCAAATGCATTATCGTATTCTTTTGGATCAGTCATATAGTGCTTGGCTGGATAAATGATAGTTTTTTTAATATGTTGCAAAACATCACCGGTTAAGGCATTGAATTCGTACAAGGAGATGATTTTCCCGTCGTTGATTTCCAGTCGAATAGCAATATCTGTATAGGCAGGTAAAAGGTCAATAGCATTCCCGCGGACACGGTAGGTACTACGGCGAAATTCATAGTCATTTCGTTCGTATTGCAGATCGGCTAGTCTGACTAAAATATCTTTCTGATCGACTTTCATACCATTTATCAGCTCGAGAATGAATTTGCCGTATTCAATAGGCGAGCCAAGATTGTAAATGCAGGAGACAGAGGCAACGACGATAACGTCATTTCTTGTCAGTAAATTTGTTGTCGCGGAAAGTCTTAGCTTGTCAATTTCTTCATTAATCTCCGCTTCTTTTTCTATATAGGTATCTGTCTGGGGGACGTAGGCTTCCGGTTGGTAGTAATCATAATAGGAGACAAAATAGGAGACTGCATTTTCTGGGAAGAAGTCCCGGAACTCTTGATAGAGCTGTGCGGCGAGGGTTTTGTTGTGCGAGATGACCAGTGTCGGGCGCTGAATATTTTGAATAACATTGGCCATGGTAAAGGTCTTCCCACTGCCTGTCACCCCAAGGAGGACTGAATTGCGAATATCTTTCTCAATATTCTTGGTCAGTTGCTCTATCGCTTGGGGCTGATCGCCGGTCGGCTTGAAATCTGACACGAGCTTAAATTTCATAGGGGTATTTTAGCATAAAGGACCAATAGGGAAATTAGGGAGATTTGGGAGAGAATGACCCTTTTTGCATCACTTTGTCTTATTGACAAAAATACACGAAATGTCGTATATTTTTTATGCACTTCGACTTCGCTCTGTACCAGACGGTACGGGGCTTCACTCAGTGTAAATAAACTATTATGGCTGGGGTACTTTACAGAAAAGAAAGAGAACTTTTAGAATTTCTCGCTCAATTCCAGAAACAGCATGGATTCTCTCCCACTTTACGGGAGATTGCACGAGCAACAGGGCATAGAAGCGTCTCAACAGTCCACGCGATTATCCGAAGCCTTGTTGATAAAGGGTATGTGCAGAAAGTCGACAGGAATGCGAGAGTTTTGAAAATTCTCGACAATAGACTTTCTGAGACAATGCTCGGGAATACTCCCTCTATTGAGCTGCCGCTGATGGGATTTATCGCTGCAGGGAAACCGCTTGAGCCATATACCGATCCGAATGCGACATTTCAAATTTCCGCATCGATGATATCCGGTGCGAAGACTGCGTATGTTCTTCAGGTGAAAGGCGAGTCAATGATTGAAGACGGCATTCTGGATGGGGATTACGTTGTCATCGAAAAAGTACAGGAAGCACATAACGGCGAGATTGTTGTCGCGCTGGTTGATGATAATCTGGCAACGCTCAAACGATTCTATAAAGAAAACGGTAAAGTAATTCTGAAACCGGCAAATGCAAAGATGGAGCCTATCTACCCTAGTTCACTTCGTATCCAAGGGAAAGTTGTCGGGCTTGTTAGAAAATTTTAGCCAGATAAATTTACTATATTGACAAACTAATTTTTAATGCTTATACTAATGTTTGTCATTAGGTTGTTGTGTCAATATGAAGCATAAACTTACAATCTTAACTACTTTTACTATCATCATTTTTCTTCTTGGAACCTTCTACGGAAATGCAATTCTTACAATGATCAAGGATAGTTACAATACGGTAGCTTATGCAACAAGCGAGAAATCTTCAAACACGCGCTCGAATAACACACATGTTAACGCGAATAGTAGAGGAGGCAATATCCGCTCCAATTCAAATTCACGCGCAAGCGTAAATAACGGAATAAACGTCAATAACGTCAATACAGGTGGCTCAGCGCGTACTGTTGTTGTCAATGCGGGTGGGGGAAACAATAGAAATAACAACAACAGAAATAATAACGACAGAGATAACGGAAATAATAATAATAATAATAATAATAATAATAGAAGAAGAAATAATAACGACAGAGATAAAAATGTCAGAGTCAGACGTGAGACAGACAGGGATGTGAGAGTTGTGCGACGAAGCAATAAAGACGTCAAAGTCGTCAGAAGAGAGGATAAGTCTATTGTTGTTGAGCGGCCGGTATTTGTCGGCAATCCGGAGACAATTGTTGAGCGAGTGGTCGAGAATAATAACAATAATGAGAATATCAATGAAAATAATGTCGAGGTCAATCCGGTTATTGAAAATAATATTGAAAATAATGTTGGAACAGTCGAGACGGTGCGCGAAGTTGTGTATGAAACAGCTGGTGGTTATCCTGTATATGTTGCCCCTGCGAAAGTTTATACGACTCCTGAAACCGGTGCCGAGTCGCTTTCGTTACTTGGTCTTCTCCCTGCTGGTTTGATTGGTTCCATTCTCCGAAGAAGGTTCGTGGTTTGACGCTGAACTTTGCTAAAACTGGTATAATTCCTACATGAATCCAGCTGGAATTCTCTACATCGTTGCTACGCCTATTGGGAATCTGGAAGACATAACAATTCGCGCAATAAAAACACTTTTGACTGTCGATGGGATAGCATGTGAGGATACGAGAAAAGCGGGGTTTCTTCTCAAGACGCTTCGAGAACGTTATTCTGATCTTGTCGATTCGGCTGTTGCAATAGAAACTCAGCGATTGATTTCATATTACGAACAGAATGAATTGCAAAGAATACCGGAAATTGTTACCGCTTTGAAGAATGGTTTGGATATCGCCTTAATTTCGGATGCGGGAACGCCTGCGATATCTGACCCTGGGTTCAAGCTTATCCGTGAATGTATACGGGAGGGAATAAATGTGGAATCGATTCCCGGAGCATCCTCTGTTATTTCAGCACTCGTATCCAGCGGTCTGCCAACCGATAAATTTCTCTTTGTCGGCTATCCTCCACGAAAGCCGGGACACAGAGCAAAATTTTGGCAGAATATTACTCTAATGATACGTATTATTAGAGTGACAGTTATTGTCTTTGAAGCACCGCACAAATTAGTTAAGACATTGCAAGAGATGCGAGAAGTATTTGGAGACATTGAAATTGTCATTGCGAGAGAATTGACTAAGATACATGAGGAGGTAAGGAGAGAGAGAATTTCGGATAGCTTGGAACATTTCAAAAAGAAAGAGTTGAGAGGAGAATTTGTAGTCCTAATTAATGCTGGAGAGTAAAAAGGT